>NZ_JBNNQX010000001.1:329438-407531 GCF_050276055.1 Alkalihalobacillus sp. NPDC127517
TTTTTTGAGCACAGGACCCGGAATTTTGAGCATTTCAGCTTTTTTTGAATGTAAAATCGTTCTCCCCATCTCTTTCCCGCGCACTTCCCTCCGCACTCGCGCACCCGGACCCTATTCCCGCGTATTCCACATCTTGCTCCCACCCACAAAACCCAAAAAAACCCCGCACCAGCGGGGTCTCCTTTCCATCTTTATCTCCTTCTTCATCTTTGCCCATCTTCAACTCATCCCTCAACTCACCTTCGTCGGAAAATACCTCCGCTTCAGCCTCGTTGACGTGAGCTCCAACAACACAGCCACGATCAGTATCGCGTAAGTAATAAACCCGACTTCCCTCAAATCAAAGTAAAACCCTGATGCCATAAAGAGCTCGAACCCGATTCCGCCGGCTCCGGCTGCGGCGCCCATGGCGACGGCGACGCCGAAGTTGATTTCGAAGCGGAGGAAGGTCCATGAGAGCAGGTAGGTGAAGGTCTGCGGCAGGACGGCGTGGGTAACGGTTTGCCACCAGCCGGCGCCGGTTGCGCGCAGGGCTTCGATCATGCCTTTGTCTGCTTCTTCAAAGGATTCGGAGAACACTTTGACGAGGTAGGCAACGGAGTGGAAGAGCATTCCGAGTATGGCCGCGGCGCTTCCAAGGCCTGCGGCGATCGCGAATATGAGCACCCAGAGTACGGTGGGCACGGCGCGGATGAAGGCGACGAACACTTTGATGAGCTGGGCGACCCATTTTACAGAGAGGTTGTCGGCTGACCAGAGTGCGAGAAACAGCGCGATAAAGGCTCCGATAACGGTCGAGAGCAAGGCCAAGGCGAGTGTTTGCACAACTTGATAGGCAGCGTGTCCCCAGCCGAAGTGACTCAGGCCTGGCTGGAGAAACATCGTTTGCAGGTTGCTCGCTGTTTCGGTGACCGCACGGACCAGCTCGAACCCTCGGTAGTCAAAAAAGAAGAATGCGAGAATCGTCAAAAGTCCCAGTACACCGATCGTCCACTGCAAGACGCGGTCGACTTTGTTTCCAATTTTGATATTAATTTTGCCAGCACGTGTGCGTTTAATATGTTCGGAGGCGATCATAGTATCACCTTCCTAACTTTATTCGATGTGAGTTCGATACAGATAACGGTAATAATGATTAGCATCGTAATTAAGGTTACAGTTTGATAGTCGAGCATCTTGTAATAGAGATCAAATGAATAGCCGATACCGGTTCCAGTCAGTAAGCCGACCAGTGTGGCGCTGCGGATGTTGGTTTCGATCATAAACAGAATCCAGCTAACCATCTGCGGTAGTGTTTGTGGCATCACAGCTTTGCCAACCACCTGGAAGTAGGTTGCCCCTGTCGCAGTCAGTGCTTCATACGCACTGAGTCCGGCCTCATCTATCACCTCGATAAAGGCACGTGTCAAAAGGCCAACCGTTCCGATAAAAAGAGCGAGAAACCCTGTGATCGAATTTTGACCAAATGATAGTAAAAGAATGAGTGCCCATGCGACCACTGGGATGTTCCTTGCAACCGAGGCAACAAAGCGAGCGAAGCCGCTTAACAAACTGTTGCTTGAGGTTGTATTGGATCCGGCAATTCCTAGAAAAAAAGCGACCACGGCCGCGATCGTTGTAGCCGCAATCGACATGAGGATCGTCTCGATTAAGCGATCAAGGATGCCCGGCAAGCGCTCGAGTGTTTCAGTAGTGATCCAGAGATTTTCAATAATCCACATAAAAGCTGCGGGGATGGTCGTAAACCCTTCAATGAAATTAAAGGCGGTGAGATGAGCGGAAAGCCATGTGATCCCGATAATGATCAGGAAGAACGTAAGGCTTTTCCACTTCCGCCGTTTAAATTGTTGCTCATTCACCAACACACACATCCTTACCCTGTGATTAACTCTTTTGTATCCATCCCGTACACATCACTAATGAAGCTTTGCGTGAGCTGGATAGGCGATCCTTCAAACACCAGTTTTCCACTGTTTAAGCCAATGACCCGGTCTGAGTAGCTTTGCGCCACATCAACCTGATGCAGATTGACGATACATGTGATGCCCATTTCCTCAGTAATGAGTTTTAAGTAATCCATAATCACTTTAGAGGAATGAGGGTCTAAGGAAGCAATTGGCTCATCACATAGAATGAGCTTTGGATTTTGAACAAGTGCACGGCAGATTCCAACTCGCTGCTGCTGTCCGCCACTTAGTTGATCACAACGCTTATACGCGTGCTCCTCAATGCCAAGCTTTTGCAGCAAATAAAAGGCGCGCTCTTTTTCTTCCTCGGTGAAAATGCCGAGCACTCCTTTTAGCGTAGACTTGTAGCCAAAACGTCCGTGAAGAACATTTTCAATGACTGTCAGTCTCGGAACCAAATTATAGTGCTGGAACACCATACCGATGTCCGTTCTTGTTTTGCGCAGCTCTTTCCGATTAAGTGAGCGAATGTCTTTTGAATCAAAGGTAATGTCGCCTGCGTCCGCTTCTATTAAACGGTTTAGGCAGCGGAGAAGTGTAGATTTCCCCGCGCCAGAAGGTCCAATCACAGAGAGAAACTCTCCCGCTTTTGCCTGAAATTGAATATCGTCTAAGACAGTTATATTAGCTTGGTAAGATTTACGAAGTCCTTGTACATCTAAGAGAACCACTGATTGTCACTCCCTTTTACTTGTTTGATAACTCGCGAATCGGATTAAACCAGTCATCCTCAACAGGAAGAAAGCGTTCGTTTTCTGATTTGAAGAAGAGTGCAGATTCCTCAGAGTCTTCCGGAACAAAGATTTCTTCGTTGTCCGCTACTTCGTCCGTTGCAAAGAACTCTTGTAGCTTGTTAAACGTTTCTTCTCCAAGCATGTCGATGTTTGCTACAAATGGTGCATTAAGAACTGGAGTCACACTGATTAAAACAAATTCACTACCTGCTACTGTGTTAAATGGCTCAGCTGCATCGTCCTTAACTTTGTAAACAGACCCTGGGCGATTCTCTTCCCCTTCAACAAGCTCTACATAGTTCTCTACACACGTATCACAGAACGCCGCAACGTCAGCACTGTCATTTAATAGATTCACAGCAGACCCTTGGTGAGAGTTTCCAAAAAGAACTTGAGAGAACAACGCTCCACCCTCCATAAGGTCTTCTTCACTTAAATCTTTGTCTTCAAATTGAGCCATGATTCCTGATGCCGGCACCTTGAATCCTGAAGTGGAACTGTTTGATACGAAAGACATCGTTTTATCTTCAAGCTCATCTAGGTTATAGTCTTCTCCGTCTTTCCATGCATCTTCATCATCTACATTGACAGCCAACCAGCTGTAATAAACCGCATCATCGATTGTTCCAGATGAACCAGATTGAACCACAAGTGGTTGAATGGAATCACTGCGATCATTGGCTTCTATGTATCCTTGTGCGCCCATGAAAGCCATTTCTGCGTTATCGTTAACAAGGGTCTCAATGGCAATGGCATAGTCCGTTGTTAGTTGGTGATTTACTTCACGTCCTGTTGCTTCTTCAATAATCGCGCCAATGGCGTCGCGAGATGAAGTCATGTCTTGTCCAGATTCATTTGGGTACCAAACAAAGTTAATCGGATCATTATTGTCTGTACTTGCTTCTGCTGATGTGCCGCCTCCTTCATCTCCATCCGAACAAGCTACAAGTCCTGCTGTTAACATTGCAACTGCTACTAAACCAAATCTCTTTCTAAACACGTTTCATCCACCCTTCGATCAATCTTTTATTGGTCATGCTATTTGCCACTTCATTTAACCATAATTTTCTTTGATCGATCGAAAATTTACTCAATTACCAATATTCTTTCATCTTCCGTTTACAAAATTGAAGAAATGTGTCATCGTTCGACAAATCGGATGCCTCACTTCCAATGGTAACGGGTGTGCCAAAGGAGCCGTGATAGTCTGAGCCTCCGGTTAAAAGTAGATCGTAGGTACGTGCAAGCTGGTCAATCCGTTCATGATCTGATGAGTCGTGGTCAGGGTGATTTCGTTCCACTCCGTCAAGTCCTGCTTCCAGAAGCTCTGGAATCAGGTCATAGGAATCAAGCTGACCGGGGTGGGCGACAATCGCTATTCCGCCGTCTACTTTAATGGCACGAACTGCATCAAAGGCATCGACGTAGAGGATGTCACCAGCTGCGGGACCATCTCCTTTAAAAAGGTAGCGGTAGAGAGTTTGGTAGGCGGAGGAAGAAACTGGGGCGTCTGTGAGGTGAGCCATGATGTGCTGCTTGTAGATGGTTTCGCTTGGAAGAGCTAGGCGCGCAACCTGCTTGTGATCAATAGAGTAACCCGCCTCGGCAATTCGCTCCATTTGCCACAGTGAATGGGCATGGCGACGGGCTAATAGTGGCTGGCACAAGGCCCCGATAGCAGGTGCCGACGCGCTGAACGCATAGCCCAGCACGTGTACTTTCCGGTTCCGTGTAAAGTCATAAGCCGAGATCTCTATGCCCGGTATCACTTTAATCCCTGCCCTCTGACCTTGCTCAAGCTTCTCCCCAACTCCAGCAACCGTGTCGTGGTCGACAAAGCTCAGGTGGGTGATTCCTTGCTGTCGTGCCTGATTCAGTACTTCCTCTACAGAACCCTGACCATCCGAATAGTGACTATGGACATGGAGATCTGCCTTCATCACAGCACCCCCACTCTTTCGCTCATGTCAAAGACGCGATCACACAAGCCGTCCATAAATTCAAGATCATGAAAAATACCGATCAAGGTCGTTCCGCCAAGCTTCAGCTTTTGAAGTAGCTCACGCACTCGTGCCTTTGACGCTTCGTCCAAGCTTGCTGTCGGTTCATCAAGCAGTAGCAGTCTCGGCTTTTTCACCGATGCAATCGCAATGTTCAACCGCAGCTTTTCGCCACCAGAAAACGTATTTGGGTAGGTATGCCAAAGTGTCTCATCCAGTTCAAAATGGCGGAGTACCGATGCTGCTTCCTCCGCTGCCACTTCAGCCGTTTCATCCATTTCAAGCAAAGACTGCTGCACGAGCTCAAGCGAGGTCGTCCGCGGCATCACAGATAGGAATTGTGACACATAGCCAATTTCATGCTTACGTAAATAAATGATCTCCTGTTCGGTCGCTTGGCTTAAGTCCAGGAGCCCAAACGCCTCTGAATCAAACCAAATCTCGCCTTCATCCGGCAAATAGGTACGGTACAGACTTTTTAAAATCGTTGACTTCCCACTGCCAGATTTGCCGGTGATACCAAGGAACTCGCCTTTTTCTACAGAAAAATGAATTCCATGAACCGCTTGTATCGTCTGCTTTAAATGCGAGATGCCAAATGTTTTTCCGAATCCTTCAACACGTAAAAGGGGTGTCGTCATACTCACACCTCACTCATCGTTGTACGTGGGTTGTAATACGTTTGCGACGTCACTTGCCCCCGGACGATGGCGGTTGTAACGGTTGGATGACCGTCCGCCAATTTTTCAATAACGAGTAGATCGGCTTTTAGACCGGGCTTAATGGTGCCAATCTCATGCTCTATTCCAACAGCCTTTGCTGGATTCCTCGTTACCAAATGGAATGCCTTATGAAGCTCTACCCCATATTGTTCATGTAACGCAAACACCGCATGAAGCAGGGCAGACGGGTAGTAATCACTACAAAGGATATCCGCACATCCTTCTTGAATCGCAGTCGCAGCCGAGAGATTACCAGAATGCGAGCCACCAAGCAGAATGTTTGGTGCTCCAACGATGACTTGAAGGTCACACTCCTTCGCCTTCTTCGCGACATCTAGCGTAATCGGGAACTCACTAATCGTGGTGCCAATTTCCTTTACGAGGTCAATTTTTTGCACATCGTCATCATCGTGAGAGGCCACACGAATATCATGCTTTTGGGCAAACTCCGACACTTCTTTTAGTCGCTCAAGCGTCAGCACCGGCGTCTGCATACGCTCCTCTACGATTGTATGAACCTCTTCATCTGTAAGATCGCGGTATCCTTTTAATGTATCGCGGTACACCTCAAGATCTCGGTACTGCCCCTGGCCCGGGGTGTGATCCATAAAGGAAAGCAAGTGAACCTTCCCGTCCCGGATATTCCGCTTTAAACGATCTACTTCATCCAGATTATCAATCTCAAAACGCGCATGAAGACGGTGGTGAATCAACGTTTCTCGCTCATGAGTCTGGTGAATGGCGTCAATTAAGCGTTGAACATTTTCTGGATATCGCATTGGTTTATGTGTGAATACATCCTCACGATACAAGGAAAGGGAGTGATACATCGTTGTGATCCCATTCCCGATTAAAATTCGCTCCGCTTCTCGTAAGCTCATATGAACATCCATCATGCTTGTTGGACGTGGGGACACAATCGACTCAATGTAATCTGAATGAATGTCGATAAAACCAGGCGTAATGTAGCCACCTTGCGCATCAATCCACTCATCAGTTGGGTCATGAACAAGCTCTGACGCAGGGATCAAATCCAGAATCTCATCTCCATTTATCAACACCGCAAATCCTTCAAGAATCGTTTCCTCTAGCACTAGCTTTCCGTTATGAATCACAAGCATATCGCTGCCCCCTTTTATAGCATGGAATACACAAGCTGCTGGGTATACGCATCCTGTGGATCCTCTAGAATTTGGTCTGTTAAGCCCTGCTCAATCACTTTTCCGTTAAGCATGACAAGCGTCCGGTCCGCAAGCATACGGATCACCGCCAAGTCATGTGACACCACCAACATACTGATTCCAAGCTCTCTCTGGATCGTTTTAATAAGATCAAGCACCTTCGCTTGAACCGACAAATCAAGCCCAGTCGTTACCTCATCTAAAAAGAGAATTGGCGGATGATTGGAAAGTGCCTTCGCAATTTGGACGCGCTGCTGCATTCCACCAGAAAAATGCTTCGGTGCTTCTTTCTTTCTGAACAACGGAATCTGCACATGTTCAAGCAGCTCCTCCGCTCTCGCCTCCATCATGCCTACGTTTCGTCCTCCAGCCGCGATTAACTT
Source organism: Alkalihalobacillus sp. NPDC127517 (assembly GCF_050276055.1). NCBI lineage: Bacteria > Bacillati > Bacillota > Bacilli > Caryophanales > Bacillaceae > Alkalihalobacillus > Alkalihalobacillus sp. NPDC127517. The sequence goes on from NZ_JBNNQX010000001.1 coordinate 336,426, forward strand.
TTCTGCAATATTGCCAATCGCTGAATAGTTCATATTGAGTCCGCGAATAGGGTTCTGATATACCATGCCAAGAAGGTGGTTACGTATATAGCGTTTTTGTTGGTTTGAAATTGTTAAGCTGTTCATCTGTTCGAAGCCCTCGCGATGTATCAGCATCGCACCTGAGCTTGCCTCTTCATCAAAATAAAGGCACTGCATCAGCGTTGACTTCCCACTTCCACTTTCCCCAACTATCCCTAAAATCTCACCAGGATAAAGGTCAAACGAAAGATCCTGACATGCGTACACCGTGCCACAGTTAGAACAATAGTTTTTCTCAAGTACACGCGTAGATGAATCAAAGCAAGACGTACATCCCGCGCCAAATTGTTTATTCAGCCCTTGGACTTGTAAAATGGGTTGACTATGCATGCCCCACCTCTCCTTTTTGCGAGGTCTGCGCATTTAATTGCTCCATGCAATAGCTTGTATCGTTGCACTGATACTCGGTCACACCCGTCACCTCATTATGGATTTCATCTAAAAAGACGTCGTCTGCGCCACAGAGCTTGCAGCACTTTCCTTCAAACGATTCTGTTGTAAAAGGGTAATCCTCAAACGCCAGTGAACGGACCTCAGTATATGGTGGCACCGCATAGATTTTTTTCTCGCGACCTGCCCCAAATAAAATAAGTGCTTCCGATTGATGCAACTTTGCATTATCAAAGCGTGGGATTGGGCTTGGTGCCATCACATAGCGATTGTGCACAAACACCGGATGATCCGCACCCGTCGCTGTTCGACCATATTTCATCACCTGCTCAAACAATTGAAGCCAAGCACCGCTGTAGTCCTCTTCCGAATGAAGTATTCTCGTTTTCGCCTCACTCGCCTCCACATCCCGGAGCGGCTCAGGTGTTGGCACCTGTAACACAAGCAGTTGATCCGCTGTGAGTGGCACCTCGGGAACGCGGTGCCTTGACTGAATAAGTGTCGCTTCGACCGTCGCATCCGTGACCTCTACGCCCGTTGTTTGCTGCACAAGCCTTTTAATACTGACCGCGTTCACCGATTCATCCGATCCTTGATCGATTACCTTGAGGCGGTCGCTTTTACCGATCAGTGACAGCGTAATCTGCAGTCCACCTGTACCCCAGCCCCGCGCGATCGGCATTTCTCGCGATGAAAATGGCACCTGATATCCAGGAATCGCCACCGCTTTGAGTAACGCCCGTCTAATTTCCTTTTTCGATCCTTCATCAAAAAACGCAAAATGATGCTCTGTGCTCATGATTGCTCCTGCTCCTTTCGTAACGCGCGGGCACGATCCAGTTTGGATTGGAAGGTGACGTAATGCGGCAGTTTTAAATGAGAGATAAAGCCCGAAGCCTCAACTGAGTCAATATGTAAAAGCACAAACTCCTCATCATGCGTTGGAAACGAAGCTTCAGGATGGTCGAGACACTGATCTAAGATGCTCATCGCAATCGCCTTTGTCTCGTTTTGTCCGTAACACAATCCGTACCCAATCTCAAAATCGAGCGTATCCCCCGACGCGGTTGGCACAAATGACTCTACCTCCGTCACCTCAACCTCTCCGATATAGTACGGATCGTCTGGTTGATGCGGATGCGCAATCGTAAGCGGAACCTGGCCAACACGCACCTCTCCCACCGTTGGATGCACTTGCCCGTATCCTCTAAGCGACGCGTACCCAAGCGAGGTAACCGCTCCGGTCTGTCCTCTAGTCAGCGTTTGTAGTCTCGCACTACGTGGAGCCGGAAAGGGTAAGCTTTGTTTTGTAATGTCAAAAGGTGCGGAGTTGTCATCTTGGTAGGTTGGGAATAGCCCCTGCTCCCTCAGGTAATCCACCACTTTAGGGTAGGTCCGTGCGTTTGCAGGCTTAGGTTGGGTTTGCTGAAACTGTTTGATTTTTTCTAGGATGTCCTCGTTTGTTTCCGTTTGAAGCTCGGGGTCGAGAAGCCGATGCGTGTAATCCGTGGTAGCTCCAAGAATTTGTCCGCCCGGGATGTCTTTAAAGCTCGCCGAAATCCGCCGCGACACGCGCATCTGGCTTGTCTCAATCGTCTCCGTATAGTGGAGCCGAGGGAGAGTCGAGCGGTGTGCTCTCAGGATAAAAACTGCCTCCTCCATGCTGCCCTCCGCCTGCTTAATCGCAAGCGACGCAAGCTCTGGCGCATACAGGCTGCTCTCAGACATCACCTGATCGACCAGCGCCTTCATTGTGGAGAGAATTGTCTCAACTTCAAGCAGCTGCCCGCCTTTTATTCGGTTGTAGTGTAGCTGGTTGATTGATGCCTCAATTGCGTTAGTACCGCCTTTTACCGCAACATAGCCCATTTACAAAACCTCCTCCATGAGAGTCGTCCGCGGAATAGCCGCAATCTGCCCGGTTGGATCAGTAATGATCAAGTCGATGCCGAGTGGATATTCCTGATTTTTAGCCTGGCGGATTTGGTGAAGTTCGGGTGGGAAGTGAAATGTAAGCTCTGTTGTGGTCTGGATCCCCGGTCCCGTTAACCGCCATGTTGTTCCTTCTGTGATGTGTGGCGTTTGAAAAATGATTGTGGCTGATTGGTGCGGATCGATGAGTGTGCCATTTTTCGACTCAGTTAGTGCCTCTTGAATCTGGTGTGGCGGGGTTGCGGCTGAAATGAATAGAAAGTCCGCATTACTTGGATCCACTTGTTGCGCCAGCGTCTGGAGCGCAACCGTTTGTTGGAGTTGCTCGTCGAAGCCCGGGAGCATGTGATAGCTTACCTCCCGATCTAAAAGCGTGTGTGCCAGCAGTACGATTGCATCCAGTGTGTCGTGTAAGCGGCTGATTTTCCCCGGACGCGCCATCGCATCCAGCACCGTCCGAAATGCTTGTTGCGTATCATGTACCATATCCACCTGCATCTATGTACGCCTCCTCTATGTACTCATCGTGTCAAAGGACACCTTTGTTTTCAGTAACTGTGCGTGCTCGAGGTTTCGTTTTTCCTGAAGATTAGCAGCTTCCTCATGTAGACGTTGCACCCAGACAGTGATTTCCGGAAGCTCGGCCACAAACGCCGCGTCGATGATTGCCAGGTCGCGTGCCCGTGTTGGTTCCGCTCCTTTAATGAGGCCGATGCCAACACTGCCGTTAATCTCTACCATTGCCTCCGTGATCAGCACCTCCCCCATGTAAAACAGCGAGTTCTTCGCCGACTCCCGCATCTTCATCATTGCGAGCCCCTGCCTCGGAGCCAGCAGCTCAATGACCTCGTGCGCATGAATAATTTCCTCCGCCAGCTGGTGCGCAACCTCTGGCGGCGACTCTATTAAAATTTCCGTCCGTTTTAGGCGATTCATCGCAACCCCTCCTCTACACACTCATCTTAACTTGGCGCCAAGTGGCTGTGTTTTAAGAGGATTTGAAGGTTTTGTAAATGGGGATTTACATGGGGAGTGGAGGGGATGGGCTCCATCGTATAGATCTCGAACCCTATCACATCAATCCTTCCTCCATCGCATGGATCTCGGACTCTATCACATCAATCCTTTCTCCATCGCATGGATCTCGGACTCTATCACATCGATCCTTCCTCCATCGCATGGATCTCGGACTCTATCACATCGATCCTTCCTCCATCGCATGGATCTCGGGCTCTATCACATCGATCCTTCCTCCATCACATGGATCTCGGACTCTATCACATCGATCCTTTCTCCATCGCATGGATCTCGGGCTCTATCACATCGATCCTTCCTCCATCACATGGATCTCGGGCTCTATCACATCGATCCTTCCTCTACCCCATCCCCAAACAAAAAAAGCGACCACCTCAATTCCAGGTGGTCGCTGCTCGATCAATGCTCCAATACATATGTAAATTTATCTCCGCGGTACAATATTTCCGTCGTCTCCAACAATTCTCCGGTCCTCGCGTCCATCGTACTGCCCGAAAGTTTTATTAATGGAACAATGGCTGAGCAGTTCAGTCGCTCCTGCTCAACGGTTGATGGAAACTGGACACTGAGCAGCGACTTTCCATTGGAATAATGAGTGTACCCACATGCCGCATAATATGCAAAAACAGATGTAATCCGCGGGCCCTCTGACTCAATCCTCGGAAACAGTTCTCTGTTTATAAATGAGGTGTGTATGGCAATCGGCTCCCCGTCCAGCACTCGTAGGCGTGAGATTTTAAAGACATCATCCGCCGCCTCCGTCTCAAATACTTCCGTCCTCAAATCGTACCCGGCCGCGAGCATCTTCTCGGTAAAACTTTCACTCGCAGACATGTGCAGCTTCACTTGTTTTGAGGCTTCTTTAACAAAACGTCCTTTACCTTTTACCGAGATAACATATCCTCTACTCACTAACTGCTCGTAAGCCTTTCGCACGGTTAATCGGGGGACCCCGAATTGCTGGACCAGCTCATGCTCAGACGGCATTTGTCCTCCTGGTTTGATGTCTCCGCTCTCAATCATCACCAGCAACTCATCATACATTCTCGACTCACTTTTTCCATGCATTCGCGTCCCCTCCTCTTACGTCTATTATACCTAAAAAAAGCAACACCCCTACCAAAATAGAGGTGTTGCTTCTATTAATCTACTTCATTTGTTTCGATCAGCTCTGAGATTTTCCAGCTTTCATCCTCTTCGTCATAGACTACTTTATATGAGGCTTCGAACGTTCTCTTTGTGTAGTCTCCATCCTTTGGACGAATTTCGTATTCTTCTTTTGTGTCAACCGTGTAGGAATCATCGTCGTTTAACGTAACATTGGTTGCTTCTGCTCCGGCAAACCGCTGCCTAATTCCGCGATCAAAGACATCCTTCATATAGGCATCAACTTCTTCTTGATAATCAGAAGTTACTTCGTTTTCAACTACGGAGGCCGATCCATTATTAATGCCATTTACATAATTTCGAACAAAACTTGAAACAAGTCGATCCGCGTCCCCGTCTGTTAGTCTGATCTTCACTCCTTCTTCAATCGACGCTTCTGTAGAAGACTCTTCATCCTGCTCATCCCGATCAAATCCAGTTGACTCAGTCGGTTTAACAGCCTCGTACTGATTCTCTCTTGACTCAACGATCCACTCGCCTTCCTCATATTTCAGCTCATAGATAGATGAATGATCCACTTCTTCAAGAATAGGATCGTCTCCCTCCTCGTACTCAGTTTCCTCCCATTTTTCATAGGCAGGTACACGCACATTCCAGCCATGATGGGTTTTCTCCAGAGTTGTGCGATCCCAATTAAACCCGGCTTCTAGCAAATACCCCGCATAAAATTTATCATTTCCCCAAATGGATGTATCTTCAAAATTTGATCCAATGCTCGACTTGATTGAATCAGATGCATACGTTAACTTCCCAATATCTTTCTCCTGTTTCGCTACACGCCGACTTAACAAATAGTCATGCATTACACTCTCTATTTGCTCCTTCAACTCTTCGTTTGGAGTAAAGCTAGACGTGAGCTCTATACCATCAATGGAAGCTACCTCACTTTGAAGCGTACCAAACTCTTCAGTATCCGCCTCGATGTAATAATTCAGACTACCATCCGTTAAAATCGGACCGAATTCAAACGGCGTACTTGTGACAGGCAGAGCCTCTTCACTCCCATCCACATGTAAGGTCGTTCCCTCAAGCAAGTCTTCCACGTCAAGGGAGACCGTATTGAGGTCAAACTGTAGATTCGTAGAAGAGGAGTTATACAAATTAATGGTCTCTTCTTGCTCATTCGCGCCAAACTCGTTTTCCACTGCACCCTTCACTTGATAGTTCGCAGGCAAATAGTCTCCAAGATACATAGAGCTATCGCTTTCCTCCGGTTCAACCGGCTCCTCATTTAACTGAAGAGTCACATCACTCACGTTTGAGCTTACCGTTAACGGCTGTGCCTCCAACACAAACTCGTAGTTATCAAAGAACAACCACTTCTTTCCGTTTTGTTGAAATGAAACAGGGAACGATTCATACCTCCCCTCATAATAAGACACCGCGCGCGCACTATCCATCACATCGGACTCAGCAATCCACTTCTGAATTAGCTCCCCATGAGCCTCACTTGAATTGTCTAGCACTTCAAAAAAAGCTTCCACATGCTCATCATCTACATCCTGATCCGGATGGTTTGAAACCAACTGCTTCTTTACCGCAACCGTGTCTCGTTCCTCAACCGCCTCAAGAAAGGAATCGAGCACATTCTCCTTATCTGCAGCAGCCTGTCCAGTAAAGAAAAGAATGCCTCCAAGAATTACCCCGCTCCCCCCAATGACGTACCACTTCGTTCGACTCACTTTCGACCCCTTCGCCTCGCGTGTTTCCCCTCCATTAAGACTCGCCCCGCATTTCGTGCAGAAGCGTGAACTCTCACTTGTTTGCCCCTGACATTTCGGACAGATTTTCATATGGATCACTCCAGACTCACCCAGTTGATTTAAATTCCATTTTTATACCAATTAATTATACTAAATGGATTTAAACGATCAACCTCTATGACGAAAATTGGTAAATAAGTTATTGATATAGAAATGATGAGGGGTCATTCGACAAAATCTAATCAAACAAAAGTCCTTTGCTAGAGTCGGCTAAAAGTATGATAAACGCAGGGAATAAAGCTATTAGGCTTTTTGCGCGCGATTAGGATTTCTGCGCAGATCTTTGTTTTTGAGCATTCTTCCCTTTTTTGCGTACACGTGAGGTTAGTCTAAAAAGTGGACACGATAATTTAATTCTTTGTACACTAAATCTAATCTGACAAAGGACGTGTTCCGATGACGAAAAAGTATTCCCTTGATTATCGTGAGTATGTGGCGAAGCTAATTATTGAAGAAGGTAAAAAGGCGAGTGATATGGCCTATGAATTAGAGGTCCATGTGTCTTCTATTCACCGCTGGGTTCACGATTATAAGAAGAAACAGGAGAAGCCAAACTCAGGCGATTATCTGACCCCATCCGAAGTGGAAAAGTTAAAGAAACATCATGAAAAGGAAATGCTCTCTCTTCGAGAGGAGAACGAGATCTTAAAAAAGGCCATGCACATCTTCACGCAAAAGCCCAAATAAAATTTCATTTTATGGATGCTCATCAAGATGAACATTCCATTGTGAAGATGTGTTCAGTCCTTCAAGTCTCGACCAGTGGATTCTACAAGTGGAAAGCGAAGCTGCGGAGCGTGAAAAACAAAAAGCAGACCTGAAAAAGAAGATTAGTCAATCGTTCCACGCGAGCTTGGCCACGTATGGAAGTCCTCGAGTCTACCAGGATTTAATCGCATGGGGCTATGTGGTTTCGCAAAAAACGGTGGCGCGCTATATGCAAGAAATGGAAGTTAGCGCGAAGCCTAAAGCGAAGTATGTGGTCACAACGGATTCGACTCACGCTCTACATGTGTATCCCAACTTACTGAAGCGAGTGTTTCAAGCTGCGTACCCAAATGCCATATGGGTGGCCGATATTACGTATGTGCGGACATTGGAGGGCTGGCTATACGTCGCGTCGATCATGGACCTGTTTTCTCGGAAAATTGTGGGCCTCAATATGAGTACATCGATGGAAAAAGACCTTGTGTTACACGCGCTTGAGCGTGCGATAGCGACTAGACGTCCCACGGAGGGACTGATCCATCATTCTGATCGAGGGTCTCAATACTGTTCAAACGAGTACATTGAAGCACTCACTCAGGCGAAAGCCACTATAAGCATGAGCCGAAAAGGCGATCCCTATGACAATGCATGTATTGAATCGTTTCACGCGACAATAAAAAGAGAACTCATCTACCGCTTTCGATTTCAAACAAGAAATGAGGCAATGAAGGCGATCCATCATTATATTTACAGTCGATACAACGAAACGAGAAGGCATTCGACTCTGAACTATCAATCCCCGAACCAATTTGAGAGAACCTACGCCCAAAGAATCAATCATGACTCGCAAAAAACAATTAGTTAAACAAAAGAAAGTGTGTCCTGACTTTTAGACAAGCATTCATCTGTCTAAATAGAGGCAGTAAGATAGGCTTTGAGAGGAAACACTCTTACTTTTTAGTGTCCACTTTCTTGACAGAAGACCACACGCCCTTTGTTTTTGAGCATTCCTCTCTTTTGTGCGCACATACCCTCTGTTTTTGAGCATTCCTCTCTTTTTTGCGCACATACCCTTTGTTTTTGAGCATTCTCTACTTTTCTGGAAGCGCATTTTCATTTATTAACCGAATACCTTCCCTTCTCTTAAAACATTCTTCACTGTTAAACAAACGTTTATTTAGGAACTTTCCTTATTAAGTAAGCGCAACCATGGTGCTGATGCTTGGTGTCTTGTCAGACTTAGGATGCACTTTTAAGACCAGATCTCAAAATACCTTCCATTCATTGCAATGCATTCGTTATACTTTTCATGGAAGTGCCCACACAATCTTACAGATCAACTCAAAATAATCTTCGTATATCTAAATACCTAGCTTTATTGTTTTAAGGAGATGACCATTATTTTTTATTATCGTTTAACATTTGTAAATGGAAATAAATATTATTATAAATCGACTACTTACCTTGAGACCCCGCACCGAATTATAAATTTCGCAATTGAGAATGGGTTTATGTACAAAAATGATCGAACACTTATAAGAACGGCCAGACGCGTTCGTTCGGATCAAGTGACTGAGCCAGTTAAAATTATTTAACTAAAAAACGGGCACTTCCACAAAAAACCAGCCTATCTCTCCATAGGCTGGTTTCTTTTTTATCCTATACGGTTTGCGCTTCCTCAACAATCTCCACAAGCACACCCTTCACAATTAACCGCTGCTCTCCCGACAACGTGCAGGTAATCAGTGTAATTTCTGGTTCATCTGAATCATCCAGCACGTCTACTTGAGTCGGTTCTACAATTGAAATGCTGTTTACTTCATATACATACGTTTTCCCGTCTGCCGTTAGTCGAACTTCATCTCCATCACTTACGTTTGATAGTTGTCTAAAATGACGATCGCCACGATATCCGCGATGACCGGCAATGCTGAAGTTCCCGTCTTCAGGGTTTTGATTCGGATTCATCTGAGTTAAGGCGAGGGCGAGATTTTCTTCTGTTGTTTCTCCGAGCACATATTGTTCGAGCTCAATTGAAGGAATCTCAAGTGTCTTAACCTCTTTCAATTCTTCTTCTGTCCATTCTGTAGTCAGCTCTTGGCTTGAGCCATGTAGCGGATCGACTTCAAGTGAGGCAAGTGCCCCTTCAAATGCTGATACATCTTTTGTTTGTTGCCACTCATGGTAGAGAGGAATGGAGACAAACACCATTCCCACTACGATGAGGGCCAATCCGATGAGTGACTTTGCTTTTCTCAAGAGAGCTCCCTACTTTCCGGTTACTTTTCTTGAACGTTTGCTTTGTATCATGACTCCCACTCCAATTAGGATGAGCATCATCCCTGCAAGAAGATACATGAGATAAGCTTGCTCTCCCGTTTGAGGAAGTGTACCTGTTTTTGATCCGGATGCCGGAGTGGCTGCTCCAGTTTTTGGACCGTTCCCTACAGGAATGATGTTGTTCTGACCTTTGTTACCTGTGTTGTTGTTTGTTTGAGCTGGTAGCTCAGTAGATTCACTAGGTGTTCCTGGTGTTCCTGGTTCTCCTGGTGTTCCTGGTTCTCCTGGGCTACCCGGCTCTCCCGGCTCTCCTGGGCTACCCGGCTCTCCTGGTGCTCCCGGTTCTCCTGGTGCTCCCGGCTCTCCTGGCTCTCCCGGTTCTCCTGGTTCTCCCGGCTCTCCTGGCTCTCCCGGTTCTCCTGGTGCTCCCGGCTCTCCTGGTGCTCCCGGTTCTCCTGGTTCTCCTGGCTCTCCTGGTGCTCCCGGTTCTCCAGGTTCTCCCGGCTCTCCTGGTGCTCCTGGTGCTCCCGGCTCTCCTGGTTCTCCTGGGCTACCCGGCTCTCCCGGTTCTCCTGGTTCTCCTGGTGCTCCCGGCTCTCCTGGTGCTCCCGGTTCTCCTGGTTCTCCTGGCTCTCCTGGTGCTCCTGGTGCTCCCGGCTCTCCTGGTGCTCCCGGTTCTCCTGGTGCTCCTGGCTCTCCTGGTGCTCCCGGTTCTCCCGGTTCTCCTGGTTCTCCTGGGCTACCCGGCTCTCCCGGCTCTCCTGGTTCTCCTGGTGCTCCCGGCTCTCCTGGTGCTCCCGGTTCTCCTGGTTCTCCTGGCTCTCCTGGTGCTCCCGGTTCTCCCGGTTCTCCTGGCTCTCCTGGTGCTCCCGGTTCTCCCGGCTCTCCTGGTTCTCCCGGTTCTCCTGGCTCTCCTGGCTCTCCTGGCTCTCCTGGCTCCCCTGGCTCTCCTGGCTCTCCTGGCTCCCCTGGTGTACGTGCATTTGTAATTATGCGTTCAATAACTTCTGTGCTTCCCGCCCCAACCTCAATAACATGTGGAGTTGGGTCGAGCTCATAACCTGTTGGTGCTTGTGTTTCAATTAATACATAGGTTCCTGGTGCGATTTGTTCTTGGAATGCTCCGTTTTCATCCGTTTGTAGATGGCCTTTAATGATGTTTCCATCTGCATCTTCTAAACGGAAAATCGCTCCTTCGAGTGTACGCTCTTTGTCTTCTTCATCTACTTTCACGATCTTGATTGTTCCTGGTTGTAGTTTATTTTCAAATGACTTTTCTACAACGGTCTGCTGGTTCTTCTCAATCGTGAATGTGATTGGTGTTTCGTCTAATTCATAGTGCTCTGGTGCTTTGGTTTCGACTAGTTGATAGGTTCCTGGTGTAAGCTGATCAAGCTTTAGCTGACCATTTTCATCTGTCACTAAGCCCGTTTCAAGCTCAGCCCCATCTTGATCAAGCAATGTAAATTCAGCTCCTGCTAATGTTACACTAGGATCTACCGAATCTACCTTCGTTAAGATAAATGTTCCTGGTGTTAGAATGTTCTCCGCTTGAATCACAAGTGCGGCATCTTGACCCTTCACTACTTCAAAAGCAATTGGTTCTTCATCCAGCACATACCCAACTGGTGCTGCGATCTCGACAAATTGATAGTTTCCTGGCTTCAAATCACTTACGGCAATGCGTCCGTTCTCATCTGTTATTAGTGATTCAATCACAACATCTCCACCAGATGTTTCCAAACGGAACTCTGCTCCCTCAAGTATTGAACCATCCACGCTATCGACTTTCTCAAGAACAACGCCGCCACTCACAAGTGTGTTCTCTGCTGTAATGACAACTGCTTCTTCTTGCCCTTTTTCCACAACGACTTCATACTCTGCTTCTTCTAGCACATAGTGCTCAGGTGCTTTCGTTTCCACAAAATAATAGGTGCCTGGTGCAAGCCCATCTACCACGATTCGTCCATCCGGATCTGTAACAAGCGTTTCATGGATCGTCTCGCGTTCAGCATTTACTAACTTGAACTCTGCTCCAGCTAGTGTCACCTCTGGGTTATCAGCATCTACCTTCACAAGCGCAACGGAACCTGGTGCAAGTGTATTGGTAAATAATCTTTCAGCCACGGTTTGCTGGCCTTTTTCAATCGTAAAAATGATTGGTGTTGCATCTAACACATAATTGGTTGGTGCTTTCGTTTCAACTAACTGATAATCACCCGGAGGTAAGTTCTCAATGGTTAACTGACCATTTTCATCGGTTGTGAGTCCTGTTTGTAGCTCTTCACCTGACTCATCAAGAAGCTTGAATTCTGCTCCTGCAAGTGTCAGCGACTCATCAACAGAATCCACTTTAGATAATGTAAATGAACCTGTTGTTAATGTGTTCTCCTTCGCAAGCGTTGGTACCTCAGCTTGATTGCGCTCTACTATTACTGGAATTGGCGTTGCGTCCAGCTCATAGCCAAACGGTGCTTCGATTTCCACCACAACGTACTCCCCTGGTAACACATTCGAGAAGGTCACGACGCCTTCTTCATTTGTTACTTCTGTAGCGACTATAGCCCCATTTTCATCTTGAAGCTCAAAAACCGCTCCAGGAAGGACGATAGAAGAATTGAGACTGTCGGTTTTCACTAATGACACCTGACCGCGAATCAGCTCATTGGTGACCGGCACTTTTTCTACTGTTGTTTTCTCACTACGTTTAATGTCAAACAGAATTGGTGTAGCATCTAACTCAAAATCCGTTGGTGCTGCTGTTTCTACAAAATAATAGCTTCCTGGTGCAAGGCCTTCCACAACCAGTTTGCCTTCCTCGTTTGTCACAAGATCTTTTTGTAAAAGTGTATGCTCTGCATCAAACAAGCTAAATTCTGCTCCAACAAGTGACTCATTTGAATCATGTTTGTTCACTTTGATCAATTCAACTGATCCCGGAACAAGCGTGTTTGTTGCTTTGATAACTTTTACTTCTTTTTGACTCTTTGTAATCTCAAATGGATACGGCTCATCGCCCAGTACGTAGTCAGCTGGTGCTTTGATCTCTACAAACTGATACGATCCCGGCTTCAAACCTTCTACCACAATTCGACCATTCACATCTGTGACCAGTGACTCTTCAATTACTTCGCCATCTGATGTTTCTAAGCGGAACTCAGCTCCTACAAGCTTCTCACCTGATCCATCGTCTTCTTTTTCAAGTACAACAGATCCTGTTTTCAGCTTGTTCTCAGCCGTATACGTAGCTTCATCCATCTGTCCTTTTTCAACCTTCACTTCAATCTTTGTTGCATCTAACTCATAATCAGCCGGTGCTTTGGTTTCTACAAAATAGTAGGTACCCGGTGCAAGATCTCCTACAACAATCCGACCGTTCTCATCTGTGACAAGCCCTTCTTTAATGATCTCGTCATCCGCGTCTACAAGCTCAAATTCTGCTCCAGCTAACACAACCGTTTCATCGTCCGCATCTACTTTAACTAAAGCAACGGAACCTGGTTTTAATGTATTAGTTACTGGAACGACTTCGATTTTCACTTGCCCACGATCGATTGTAAATGGAATGTGCTCACTGTTCTCTAGGTAGAAATCAGGTGCACTCGTTTCTACAAAGTAATAATCTCCAGGCTTCAAATCATGGACCTCAAGCTGCCCCTTTTCATCCGTAACAAGCTCGGTTTGAAGCTCTTCCCCCTTACTTGTAAATAAACTGAACACCGCATCTGCAAGTGCAGTTCCATCCTTATCATCCACTTTTTTAAGTAGAACCGAACCTGGTGTCAGGTAATTCTTCACTTTTGTCTCAAACTGAACCTTTGTTTTTTCACTTGGCTTAATTTCAAACGCAATTGGATCTTTCAGCTTTTCATAATTCGCAGGTGCTTGCGTTTCAATCAGCTCGTATTTACCTGGTGCAAGGCCTGTAATCTGAAGGTGTCCAGCTGCATTGGTTTCAAGTCCTTCGCGAACCGTATCTCCATTTTCATTCACCAGCTTAAACACAGCTCCAGCAAGACCCGAGTAATCATCTCCATCTACCTTTTTGATTTTTACACTTCCTGTAACGAGTGTGTTTTTCTTATCAGGTAGCTTCACAGTCTTTGTTTCCCCGGCTTTCACCGTAAAATCAATTGGTGTGGCGTCCAACTGATAGTGCTGTGGTGCTTGTATTTCAATCAGTTGGTAGTTGCCCGGACGAAGATTTGCCAGTTCAACGACACCATCTTCGTTTGATGTCACGTTCTCCTGTACCACTTGACCTTCTTTGTTTACTAGCTTAAAGACTGCTCCCTCTAAGCCTTTTCCAGTCACTGAATCGACTTTCTTTAATGTTGCTGATCCCTTTAAGACTTCGTTTGTCTTCTGAACCTTTACTACTTCTGTTTGAACGTCTTTAATGTTAAATTCAACAGGCTCATCATTTAACACGTAGCCCTCTGGTGCTTGTGTTTCAATAAAACGGTATTCTCCTACTTCAAGATCCTCGTAGCGTAGCGTTCCGTTTTCGACCTTAAGCCCTTCTGCTACTACTTTCCATGAGCCTTCATCTTTATACTCTAGAGTAAATTCCGCCCCATCTAGCTTTTCTTTTGTCTCTTGGTCTACTTTCTTTAACTCTACATGTCTCGTAATCTTTTTGTTTTCTACTTTAAGCTTTTTATGGCCATCAATCTTCACGACCTCTTGATCTTGAATGCCGATTACATAGCCTTCAGGCGCCTGCTCTTCAAGCAGAATGTAATTGTCATAACGAAGATTTGTGAAGCGTGCAATCCCATCTTCATCTGTAACAACACTGCGGATTGCGATACGTCCCTCACTATCATAAAGTGTGAACTTGGCACCGGATAATTTCTCTCCAGTCTCAGCATCAACCTTCTTCACTTCAAGACTGCCTCGTTCGCCAGTTCCCGAACCGCCACCTGATGTAATCTGAACTTTAATGCTTTTACTAGATTCCACTAGCTCCGTTGTAATCTTCTCTCCATTAAACGTCGCCTTGTTTGTAATGGTCTCTTCATCATCAGCATTAATGTAAGATTGGTATTCTAAGATGTAAGCTGAAGTGATTTGGTTTTTAAATGATAGATCAAAACGTTGAGATCCATCCTCTTTTGTTTCAATCGTAAGCTCATAGTCCTTGCCTTTCTCAAGCAAAGCCCCTTTAGAGACATTTCCATTTGCCGCCACATTCGTTGAATACAGCTTAAATGAATCCTCTAGTAAAATCTGATTGCTTCCCTGCTCGTCATTGACCACTGCATTCGAAACCGTAGACTGTGTAAAGTTAATATCAATCTTCCAATTGATTAGCTTTCCACTTTGTCCGCCCGTCTTATTAACGTAGCTTCCACCATGGTTAACGCTTACGTGAGCATCAAGGTTTACTGGTTTCCCGTTATCACTCGTGACAACAGCACGGTTTTCATAAGTATTCTTAATTAATTGATCTTTCAAATCTGTTTTGTACTCAATCCAATAGGCACCTGTTTGTTCTCCCTTAAAGGAAACAACAAACTTCTGGTTACTAACTGAGACTTCATAATCTTTACCTGCCTCGAGCTCAGCACCTTTTTTCGCTCCGTTCCACCAGCCTTCAAGCTCCAATCGATACACTTTAATTGAATCCGTTAAAAGCTGCTGATTGCCTTGAATTTCATCTGTGACCACGATGTTGTTCTGTTTACGTAAATCGTAGTTCACACCAATGTTCCATGTAATTTCTTTTGTTTGCGCGTTGTACTGCCCATTCTTAAAACCGTTGTTCCGGGTATACTCATCTGGCCATAGAGTAGATGAAGCATCTTTCTCAAATGAGACTCCCTTATCATTCTTCCAGCTTACTTTTGCTGTGTTTTTAAAATGGTTTGTGCCATCCTTTAACAATTCGTAGCGGAAATCCGTTACATACGAGATGTCATGCTGATCCTCAATTGATTCTTTAAATGTAAGGGTGTACCCATTATCCTCATTGACGGTTAATGTATAATGCTCACCTTTTTTAAGGGTTTCACCCGTTTTAACATTCTTTACTGTGAACGTATCTTCATGTAGGTTTAAGCCTTTATGATCAAACACATCATGAATGGTGACCTCATTCATTTTGTGTGAATCACGGTTAATACTAATGTGCCATTTGGCAGTTTTATCTTTGTAATTGACGTTGTCATTCCACTTATTAATGACAACATGGTTAATGCCTTGATTTGAATCCTTTGATTTGTCTCCTACAGTTACTTTGTTATGGATATTTCCACTATCAATGACCCGATCATTTGACTTTGTCTGATACGTGATCTTGTAAGCTTGGTTAATATCCTCCGTAAACTGTAGATCAAATCCATTTCCTTTAGGTGTAACAGTGTAGTTTGAAGCAACTCCTTTAACGGACTCACGACCATCTCCGTCAATCTCGATCTGCTCCACTTTAATTGAGTCTTCAATCAATCCATGAGAACTTGAAAATTCATCCTTCAATAACGCATCCTCTTTTGAAATCGTGCGCTCATTGTAGTTGTATTTGATTTCCCATGTAATGGTTTGAGTATTCGAGTTGTAGTTCGCGCTTCGTTTCTCAAGCGGTTGACCACGTTTTGTTCCCACTGATGCCTGTGCCTTTAGATCATTTTGATTTGAGCTTGTTAAAACAACATTGTTTTTGTAAGACGTTGCTTCGTTATCTGTGATAGCTGTGTCATACACCACTCGGTACGCATGGTTTAAATCTTCTTTAAACGTAATTTCAAATGAATGTTCGTTAACGGAATACTTGCTCGCATCCAGCTCTTCTCCCTGACTTACGCTACCATCCACGTTTACATTTAACTTGTAAACTTTCACTGTGTTTGGTGAGAGTGCTAGATTTTCTTCCAAGAAATCCTTCAAAACGGCCCCTTTTAAAGTAGACATCGATTTATTGAAATCCACTGTCCAACGAATTCTTTGCGCATTGTACGCACGATCAGCCGTTCCTTTTTTATCAATATCTGCTCCACCCGGTGTTCCGAACAATACAGGAATCTTTGCAATGATTTCATCAAAGATCTCAAAGATAATCTCCCGTTCTACTGTACCTTCAAGCTTTTCCTTGATCTTCGTTTGGAAATACAAGGTACCTGTAATATTTGATAACTGTTCAATGGTTTCATTAAATGTAACAACAACCGTGTTATCCATTGCGAGTGTGAACGTTCCAACACTGTCACCATCAAAGTCTAAGTTACCCGACACTTCGTTAAAGACTTCAAACTCTTCTGGCAATTTAAAAGTGAACGTAGACCCACTCGCGTAGCCATGTCCGTTTGGCAGTGCCCAGTCCATATAAATGTTCGCAACACTTCCACGCACCGGACGGTAATCAGGATTCTCATCACGATGGATCGGCTCACCTGCCGCATTTTTCAGTTCAACGTTTGTAATGATGTTTTGTTCAATTTCAGTCACAACAGCCGCGATGGACACTTCCTCATCTTCAGCATCCTCTTCTTCTTGCTCTTCTTTTGTCGCTTCTTCATTCACTTCTTCTTCAACGGTTTCTCCCTGCTCTTCTTCCTTTACTTCCTCTTCAACTGCTTCTTCCTGCTCTTCTTCCCTTACACCTTCCTCAACCGTTTCTTCCTGCTCTTCTTCCTTTACTTCCTCTTCAACTGTCTCTTCCTGTTCTTCTTCTTTTACATTTTCTTCAACAACTTCTTCCTCAGTCGCTTCTTCCTGTACGTCTTCAGGCTGCTCTTCATTTACGTCTTCCGTGGTCTCTTCTTGAGCAGCTTCTTCTTCAACGGCTTCTTCCTCAACCACTTCTTCAAACGTAACATTCAGCTTTTGCTCAGCTGTACTCCAGCGGAAGGAAAGCTCCTTGGAACCACTAAGCTCTTCTACCTTCTCCTCGTTCCACTTGGAGTCTAGGCTAATCACACCAACAACTGCTGCTTCTTGAGGGAGAACGGTTAATGCAATCGTCTGGTTCACTACTTCGTAGGTACCGATGACGGCTCCATCTTCTGTATGTAATTCACCTGATGTTTCTCCTGTCAGAGTCACTTCTTGCGGGACCTCTACTCGCTCTGTCCCCTCGATCTCACTTGCCTCGCTAGAAATCGTAACAAGTGTCTTAAATGCATCTTCTTTTGAGACGGTTTGCTCCTGTATTGAGGTCGCATCCCCATTTACCAAATCAACCTCAACATTAAGCTCTCTGCGCTCATCTGGTGTTTCAGCCAACGCAATTCCCGAGCTTGCTAGTACCGGTTGAAAGACAAAAAGGATTGTAAGTAGGAGTATCATCCCTTTTTTCTTCATAAATATTCCTCCTCATTCAGTTTTCAGACCTATTATAATCGCACAAATTTGACCAGAGTAGCATTACTTTTGAACTTGTCATAATGGGTAACTTAGACCTATTCATCTTTTTAATTTCTGTGTCGATTTGCTTATCATCACCACATTTCCTCCGCAATTTACAGATCCTTCTAAACAGGTACTAAAGACTGTTGCTTTATACCCATCCAAGAAATTCATAAAAAAAGAACGAATTTTGATCAGATAATCCTCGAAATCGGGACCTTCTAATCAAAATTTAGAACCAAATTAATCTATTCCGTTTTAAGCCGATATATACCATAATTCGAATTTTCGAATAAGAAAAAGAGAGAAAGAGAGAGTGATAGGTGGTTGAGAACAATTAGAGGGAAGTTATTTAGTGTGTTTGGAGCAGTACTCCTTTTGTTTGCGGGGTTATCTGTATACTTAGTCATCGCTCTTATTCAGACAAATGATCGAATGGAGACAATGCAGGACATTGACTTTGAACTTGTGGTGCTTCAAGAGCAAATGGCAAGCAGCATGAATGATCGCTTAGCGTTAATTAGAGGGTATTTTATGTTTGGGGAGGCCGATTTTTTAGATCGATTTGATGCAGTGAATGAACGAATTGTTGAGACCAAAGAACAACTAGTTGCCTTATCTTCAAATGAACAGTTACTTTCGACCATTGAGAAATCAGATCAATGGCTTGATATTATTGAAAATGAAGTTCTTCCTGTATACCAAGCAGGTGACGTGGAAGCTGCCAGTGAAATCATGCGCAATTCAACAACAATGATTGCACGGGATATCACAAGTAACTTTCAAGAGCTAGCAGAAAATCGCCGCGAGAGTATGGAAGAGAGCTTTGATATCAACAAAGCCGAACTGCAAACCATGCAAACATTAGTCATCACAATTGTGAGTGTGACAGCTCTCATTATGGTTGGATTAATTCTATGGCTTGCCCAATCCATCACCAGACCTTTGAAACAGTTGGTGAGCGAAGCAGATCTCATTGCAAACGCCGACCTTTCCAGTCCGCCAGTTCAGATCCAAACAAAAGATGAGCTCTCTCTACTCGGTTCTTCATTTAACGAAATGAAAGCCTCACTCCAACAACTCATCGGACAAACGAGAAATGTAGCAGAAAATGTAGCAGCTACATCAGAAGAGCTTTCAGCTAGCTCCGAAGAAACATCTGCGGCGACGAATCAGATCGCGGATACCGTACAATCCTTAACACATACAGCTGATACGAGCGTCACTTTATCTAGTGAAAGTATGCAGGCATCCACACTGATGGAGCAAAAAGCACAGCATATTACGCAAGCGACTCAATCAATGAAAGCGGATTCCCAAGAAATGGGCAATCGCTCAAAAGAAGGCCGAGATTCGGTCGCACAAGCGATTCAACAAATCGAGTCCATTAATCGTACGGTGGCATCGTCATCTAAGACGATGAATCAGCTCGACGCACAAGTAACGGAAATTAGCACGATCCTAGAATTAATTACATCTATATCTGATCAAACCAACCTATTATCGTTAAACGCAGCCATCGAGGCCGCTAGAGCCGGCGAAAGTGGCAAAGGCTTTGCTGTTGTAGCCGGAGAAGTCCGCAGCCTTGCCGAGCAATCAAAAGAATCGGTCACTAAGATCGAAGCGATGATCAAAGGCATCCAGCAACAAGCCAAATCAGCCGCTACCGATATGCAAAAAGGCACAAGCGAAGTCGAAAAAGGCACACAGATGATCAAAGGCGTAGACCGATCCTTTGAAGCCATCTCCACCTCCATCGATAAAGTCACAAACCAGATCCAAACCGTCTTCGCCTCAGCCGAAGACATTTCCAAACAAACCACACAGCTGAAAAGTCACATCACTCAAATGAACCAAGCCTCCGAAACCACGCTCGCCGGCACCGAAGACGCCGCCGCAAGCACAGAGGAGCAGCTCGCTGCTATGGAAGAAGTCGCCTCGTCTGCACAAGGACTGGCCGACTTGGCTGGGGATTTGAGAGATGAGATTTCGAGGTTTAAGGTGTAGATTGTAGAAAGAAGTTGGGATGGTCCTCCTACCGTTGTTGGTGGGGGGATTTTTGTCTGGACGTGCGCGAGTTTCATTGATTATGCGCGACTTTTGGGTTGGGTTCATGATGTCTTTTCCGCTGAACAGATGTATTTACCTTTTCCTCGATGTATTTCCCCTCTACCCCGATGTATCCTCCCATTTCCTCTTGCTCCCCCCGCCTTCACTTCAATCCGAGCAACTCCGCTCAACACAAAAAAAAGCCCGGATCCTCTAATCCAAGCCTACTCATTCCTATTCGCCCTACCCTATTAAACAAAAAGACTAATCAAATTCCCATCTGGATCGGTCACTATTGCATATCGTTGACCCCAGAAGGCATCCCACGGTTCACTGTGACCCACATACCCGTGATCAATGACTTTTTTATAAAGTGCATTTAAGGATTCGTTACTTTCACACAAGAAGGCAAGCTCAATTCGGTGTCCTGTGGGCTCATCCCAGATTCCAAAGATCTCCATCGCCATACTGAGTTGATCAAAAGCGAGGCGCACACCCCCCTGATCAATCTCTACGTGTAATGCTTCGTTTTCACTTTCTGGAATCTCAAAGCCAAGGACTCGGTAAAAGTCCAGCGCTGCTTTCATCTCTTTAACAACAATCCCCACAATATCAAGCTTCAACATCATCAACCATCTCCCTTTCCATCGTTAATCTTAGTATGCACGACCCGATAACGAATGGCTTGGAAAAAACGGACAACGTTAGATTGAGTTTCGATTTTCTAAAATGCGGCTCGGCGCTAGTCCGTAATAGCGTTTGAATTGATTAGAGAAATGGGATTGATCATAAAACCCATACTTTCCGGCGATGTTCATCATTTGAGCGCCACCTTGATTAAACTCCTGCAACAAATATTGAAATCGCACCAGCTCAATCATTTCTTTTGGGCTAATCCCCAATTCATCCTTAAACGCACGACGAATGGTTCGCTCACTATAATGTTCGATAGCTGCCAGCTCTTTTGTTGAAATGACCCCTTGATGGGAAAAGAGATGATACATGCTCGTTTCAAATAAACTCTCAGGCCGATAGCCCAACCCATCGATCCGTCCTCTGAGTTTCCCTTCCGTATAATGTATCTGATCTTGTACATTACTCGCCTCAGCCATTACATCAATCATTTCTTGAGAACCGCTCCCCCACAGATTATGAATGGACACGTTTCCAGTTAATTCTGAAACAGGAATCCTCATGAGGCGTGACACTGAATCCGAATAAAAACGAATGCCAAAAGACTTGATTGGCGAACGAAAGGAAAGTAGAGCATAATCAGTCATTAAACCAGCTAGAAATGCATTAGAATTCGTGGGATCAATCAAATCAAAAATAAGATCCACGCAGCCATCTGGAACAATTCGGTGTGGCTTAATCGATTGACCATCAAACTGAACCGTCCAAAAACACGCTACATAACTAGCTAAATCAACGCTTGGTTGATATTCTTTATATTGATAATGTTCATCATTTGTCTGCTCAAGTATTGGAGACTGAACAGGTAAAAAACGAGTTAGTGAACTCTTTTTCATCCCTCACACACCCACGCTATCCTTTAAAAGATCACAATATTACACGTGAAACTATACCCTAGGCAATTGATGCTCCACTCATTGGCTTTTTGAAATAAGAAGATAGAAAAGGTTGGATAGAAGTAGACAAAGGATCATTCCAACAAAATGAATGGAGAGGCCACCACTGTAAAAAGTGACCGGTACGAAAGAGTCTTTCTGCAGCAGACTGCCTAAAGCTAGCAATAGAAAATAAGCAAGTAAAAGGGACACAGCTTGTGTGTAAAATGTTGATTTACGAATAACCAAAGGTATGATCTCTCCATCCATAATCGATCTAACTTACGTATCAAACAAATGCATCACTAAAAAGACTGCCATGCATGAAATAATTAAGAATTGAGTCGTACCAAAAACTGTTTTTAGAACAGCCCCTTGCATGCGTTTATGAAGCATTAAACTTAAAATAACAGTTGAACAAAATAAGAAAAGCAGCGCAATGGGGTAGAATTCACAGTAATCCAACGAACCCTATGAATAAAAGAAATGTACTGAAAAAGATCATAGTATAAAAGATAGCCCGTCACTCCAGATTCTAAAAGACAATGTATCATATACTATAAATTGTATCAGAAAAGCTATCGTTTCATTTATCTAATTTTCAACCGGCTCCATCGCCAGCAGCTCCTCTTCTGTAAATTCAACCGTCCAGATTTCATCCGCGTGAAACATCACCATTTCCCCTTGATAAATAAATTCTGCTTGCCACTGTCCAATTATATCAATTGATATGAGGTCATCTGACTGTCGTACAGTGGGTTCAAGTAATTCCACCCACTCAACGCCACCGCCTCCATTTAATCCAGAGGTCACTCGCGCGGGTACAAATTCATCATCTGAAGGTTCAATATCAAAACGTATCACTCGATATAGCTCATAATCAGGAATATCTCTCTCCGGTTCTTTAAGTAGAATGCTAAAAAAATCACCCTCCTCCCCATCAGAGTGATGTAGAAGGTCAAAATCAGATATGCCCTCTGCCTGATACTCTTCAATATAAGCGAGTAGTCCTTCAATCTGATTTTCATCTAAATTTGCAATGCTTTCCTCAAGACTTTCAGTGTAGAAATCTACGGAATACTCCTCTTCAAATTCCTCAAGACTTTTCTCACTGCTGCAACCGATCAGTATAATCGAAAATAGTAAAACCCCACAGATTCGCTTCATCAAACCCCTCCTTTCACTCCCTCTACCCTTTTATTGATAAACGAACCAATAATTTGTTAATGATTGATTTTAAAAAAACTTGATTCATCCGCCTAAGGAAGGGTATGGATATATTAGTATATATAGGGAGTGATTTATATGAGACGTTTTTCCTTCTTTGCATTTTTCATTTTGTTGATTGCGGGTTGTAGCCAAGAAAAAAGCATTGAAGATATTGAGCAAGACTATTCAATTGAATTAACTATACAAGATACAAATAATGTTGATTCTGCTAGCTTTGCGGAGTTAAACCAAGATGAAGTGGAAGGTTTACTAAACTATATAGAGTTATTTAAAAAGTATGAAGGCACTAACGAATTTAGTGTAGTTGAACATAGTCATACGTCAAATCGACAAATTTATCGGATTGAATTAGATATGCCAACCTCTGAACCAATTGCTGATTTTGAACTGAAAAGGTCTGTTCTTTTTGAAACAGTTGACGATTCTGAGTTATTAGAGCCGATTGAAATTAGCTCCCAGTCATATGGGGATGGCGGAGTATCATGGGTTTCAGAGCTAGAGCCCCTTGTAGATGCAACTGGTGATGAAGCGAGTATGGAAATTACCGGTGAATGGCAAGCTGAATTTATCTATTCTGGAGATCTTATCCGCTTTACTGTTCCAAATGCGTGGACAATTAACCTTTCAGCTGACGACTTGCCACGATACTAGCTTCTAATTACGATTTAGATAATAAACCTATGTAAGTGAGGTCTTAAAATGAAACATCATAAAGGTCCAGTTAAAACAGATAAGTCACTCGAACAAAGAGCAGTTAGAGGAAGCATCCTTTTAAGCATTATGTTATTCCTTCCGATCTTTTTAATGAATCTTGTGGGTATGTCTGACAGAACATATTTCGTTAATGACCCTATTTATTTTGTGGTCATTGCAGCGCTCGATCTTATTTTAATTTTATTGTATAGCACAAACAGTACAGCCTCCAAAGGTAGTGAGAAGATCTTATACATAACGATGAGTATTCTTTTAACGCTCGCTTTAATAGGCTGCTCCGTACGTGTCATCTTTTATTAACTAGGAGTTCACACACTTCATTTGCCCTCGTGGCTATCATTTTCATCAGTTAATCAAGATTATGACTAGTCTAATTAAAAATAAAAGAGGCTAGTATCTGAACTAGTCCTCTCCTCTATCTCAATTATTCAAAATTCCAAGCATAGAACATCCACGGATCATTAAGTTCAAAATGATATTCCCAGGTTCCAGCGTATTCCATATCATAAATATAGCCATCAGCCGCAAAGAATGCCGTCTCGGGTAATTCATCTGCACTCATACAATATTCCGCCCAGCACACGCCTTCACCCTTCAAAGGAGCGTATTTAAATGGACTAGATACTGATTGAATGTTGATATTGGCGAATTTCGTCGCAGGGTCAATGTCTACATCAAAATCTGACCCAAAATAATCTTTCCAAGGTAACCCTTTTCCATCAACCCAATTTTCATAACCAGGCTCACTTTGGATCGTACCTGCGTCCTCAGGTTCTGTTGACTCCGTAACATTCTCAGCTGAATCCGCATCAGTTACTTCCACCTCAGCTACCTCTTCAGCAGCCTCATTTGATTCGCTGGCCTCAGCTGTCGTGCTTTCACTCTCAGTAGTAACAATCTCCTCTGCATCCTTAGCAGGTTCGGTTGTGGCTGTTGAGTCATCAGTCTTATCAGATTCGGCCTCAACCTCTTCCTCTATAGGCTCTTCTTCCTGTGGCTCTTCTATATCTTCAACAGGTTCTTCAGTAACTTCCACCGGTTCTTCTTTTGTTTGAGCGTTGCTTTTAGTGGCGTTTGATTGGCCTCCCGAGCATGCTGCTAGTAACACAATACATAGTAAGAATAATAAAGAATAGTTAAATTGTTTGCTGAATTTAAACATGATCTTCTCCTCTGGCTAGTAAAATAGTCTCAAGCTACAATTATACTATAATAATCCAATTAAAAGAAAATAATGGACCTTCTACACAGTTTTGACTTCATTTCATTTTATATCTATACTAGTAGTTTAGGATCAGACCTAAGGATTCAAAATCACTGAAAGGAATTATGAATGGACTTACTAAATATATTAAGAAGTTATGAAAATGAACTTATTGTAGTAGATAACGAGTATGAAAAGATTGGAACCTATGAAAAAAAGAATAAGCTTTTAAGACGAATTTTAATTTCATTCATAATAGTACCATTTGCGCATGGATTAATTTGGACTATCTTAACTAGTATTTTACCAATGACTCTATTATTAGACTTATTCGGCTTGCTTAGTTTTGTATTACCCTTTATCGTTTTCGGAATTATGACATCACAAGCACGTGAAAGAAAAAGGAAAATATCTAATTCGTTACAAATAATTCAGCAACAGCATGATAAAGTACTCACTTTTGGCGTTGTACCAGAGTTCTATCATGTTAAAAGTACAATAACCGAATTCATACATTATTTAGAATCACTACAAGCAAAAACATTAGAGGAATGTATTGCATTAAAAAGGCAATATGATATGCATAATGAGCAAATGTATATGCAAAGAGAGCAAATGAATACGATGAACGCACTCCATAATAGAATGAACGATTTAGAAAGAACGGCGAGTCGATCGAATGCTGATCTTGACGGCGTTAGGGAAGAAATAAGAAGAAATAATTATTAATCTAACTGAGATTTTTTTGTCTCTTTACGGTCTGGTCCCGCAAATGTATTTAGTTTTCTCACTAAACACCTACTTATCGTTTTAAGCCATGTTCATTTTTTATACTATTATTCTTTAACTATCAATCATAAGCAGTTTTAGATTTTTTCGAGCAATTATAACTAGTTTCAATTAATTTTATCTTATACTTACACTCGAAAGGCTGATCCACTTGTATAAAAAACTACTTGTATCATCATTATTTCTAATCACCGCGTTTATTCTATTTGCCTGCTCTTCTGCACCAGAAGGCGTATCCAGTGAAGCTTACAAAGCGGGGAAAGACCATGTAAGTCAAATGGAAAAATGTGCGGATAGTAGTTCGTGCAACACAGACGAAGTGTTTGAAGACATTTTTTCTGATTTAGAAGGGTTAGAGGGAGAGAATTCAGATAGCAAGGATTCCGATATTGCTGATCAAACTTTCGTTGCTTTGATCTTTCTAAGTTATCTAAAGGATGAAGATGGGGCGGATGCTCGTTCTGAATACGAGACGGAGATTGATAACCTTCGAACTTTATTAGGTGAAAAGCCTAAATACGAATAACTTAGAAGAACGCATCCACTCGGAGCGTTCTTCTTTCTCTCTTTCTCCCCCTCATTCCCATCTCTTTAAGTGCCTCTTCTACGCTATCCACTCATATGAGCACATTCTCATCTTCCCAAGTGTATTGAATCACTAGTCAATTAGAAGGATTAATTATAAAAAACCTGAAAAGGAAAAAAGAAAACCACCAACGTAACAACAAGCAATCCCAAATAAACATAAAATCGAATCGTCTTCTGAAACGCTCTCATCTTCACCACTTTAATCAAGAGTGCAATGGAAAATAACCCTCGAAATAAATACGAGACTACAGCATAGGTTGTATCTATATGAAAGTCATCCCAACGATTGATAGCAGACATGATTGCATAGACCACATACACAACAACGATCCCAAACCACAACCAACCCTCCACAAACAAATAACGATCCTTCCTTTTCTCTATCACCTCTTGTTCCAACTTAGCCACCCCCAACTATTGGTTGTCTCGCATCCACTCTCCGTGCGCTTCATCTATGCGATCAATTCGAATGAGGGAGTCCTTGTTATCATCATCTTCTGATCCGATGACGATTGTATCCTCATCTTCAAAATACGCTTCAAACACTCCATTAAATTCGCCTTCCGTTGGATCTAAAAGCTCCAACATAAAAGAACTATCATCGCCTGAGACTTCAATCTCTAAATCGAATCCATCGTCCGTATCTCTAATCTGATAGTCTTCCTGCCCCTGCGAATCGGGTACTTTCTGTACAAGACTAACCGTTTGATCGTCCCTAAAGGTTAAGTACCGATTCTGTTTCTCTCCGTCAGAGACGGATTGCCAAGATCCGATAATCTGCTCTTCATGATCCACACCACAGGCTGTTAATACGCTCAGTAAGAACATACTACCAAGTCCCGCTCTCCATCTTTCTCTCATAAGACACCCCTTTTTAAAAGCCTTTTCTCCCCCATACCCCCTTACAAACGTCATCAATCTCCTTAATTACCTGATTCTGTATAAAAATAAAGAGCGATCTCAGACTCTGAGATCGCTCTTCACCACGGAAAATATCCTAAGACATAAAGGCGGTACGCAATATAGCCACCAATGAGTAAAACAAGTAAGCCCAAAACACCTTTCCAGCCTAGATCAGCAAGGCCTCCACCATCGTTTCGGTTCACCCCATCACTGAAGTTGCCACCTGGATTACGCTTTTGTTCCTCAAATCTTAGGCGTTCTCTTTTCTCTTCTGGTGTTTCTTTTTGTTGGTGTGCCATAACGTAACCACCTTCTTATCATCCTTGTTCCAACTCAGCACGTGCCTCGTCTACACTCTCCACTCGAATGAGTGCATTTCCTTGGTCCCCATCACTATCGGCACCAATGAACATTTTATCTTGATCATCAAAGATTCCTTCAAAGATTGGATGATACGATTCATTTGTTGGATGTGCAATCTCGAGAGTAAATGAGTCGTCCGCTGTATCTATGATCCGATATTCCTCCGTACCACTTCTATCCGGACTCTTTCCTTCATCAAGCGTCACCAATCACAAGGGCCTGATTTAGTGAAAAGATGCCGAGTAGGACACTTATCACTCTGCATAATCCATATAATTGTAAATTAAATAATATGTACGATACATCGTTTCATGTGTTAAGTAATCCATGCCTTCCGTCCGCTCAACCGCTACGTCACTTGGCATCTCAGCGAAATTAGTTTCCTTCTGATTAATCCACTCCAACTGACTTTCCTTTAATATTTCAAACGCATCTTCGGGCATTTGATTTTTTAGCACGCTCCAGATTTCATTTAATAATTCATCCCATTCCTCGTAGTAAGGAGTGTAAAATCCAGTCGCAATGACATCGTTGTATATGATATTATTTTCCTCATACATCCTGTTTTCTAATTCAATGGCTAATCGGCTGTATTCTGCCTGCACACTATCACCTGCAAGCTCTGGCCACTCACTCGTTACAATCTCTTCTTCATCTATTAAATCTGTAGGTTCTTCTTCCTCGACCCTTTCCTCAATCTCACTCACCACATCCTCTTCCGCATCCGGCTCTACATTTGTCCTTTGAACGTCTCGTGACTGTTTTTCCTCTTTCGCAATGATCGCTAGTTCCCTTTCCAACTCTTTCTCTAATTCAGCGATCGCGTCCTCGATGCTATCGATGCGAATTAAACGCTCTTTCCCATCCGTATCTTCCTTTAATCCCATAACAATTCTGTCCTTACTATCAAAGAATCCTTCGAAACCAAACTCGAAGTCTTCCCCACTCTCTGCAATCTCTAAAAGGAATTGATCATTATCTAAATCAAAGATTCGGTATGCTGCCACTTCAGGGCCAAATGATATGTCATCCCATAAAAGCACACGGTCTTCCTCAATCTCTATAAATGAATCTTCTTTCTCACCATTTAACACAAACTGCCACGTTCCAACAATTTGGTTCTCCGTTGAATCACTACACGCCGTTAACACACTAACAAGGACCAATCCACAAGCTATCCCTATCCACTTCCTCACGACAAATGCCGCCCCCTCATCTTTCTCTATCTATACCATAAATTGTAACAAATATTACGAGAACGGCATATAAGAATGTTCAACATTTAACACCTCTATAAAATTCCGATATCCATATTTCAGGAACAAAAACATATTCTGTTTAACCAGTCAGCAACCGGGTACTCAAGAACTAATACATCATGAAGGAGGAAATATCCTATGGTAACGTTTAAACAGAGGGTAGATCATTCACATTACAAAACCATTCTGACTGGTATGACGGTTATGCCCATTATCGCGATTCTAGGTTTTTTGAATCTCATTCCTGTCTCTAATGCCGTAGCTTGGTTAGCTCTTGCTGCATTTTTTGTAGGTTTTTTTAAGTTCTTCTTTAGGTTCAAAGGCAAAAACCCTGCAAAAGATATCAATTAAAAGACATTCAAAGCGAATGTCTTTACTCAACTCTTATATGAAAAATAAAGCCCCTCATACTCCGGATCATACAAGTAAGGCTCTTTGCGATTCTGCACATGAAAGGCCACATTCCGCCCCGCCTCTACACCAACTCGGTTATATCCTTCTTGTGTGTAGTGAATGCCGTCCTCTTTCATTAAATTCAACTTATCCGAGGTCATGCCTGCATAGAGAGTGGATACCAGCGTCGCATAGGGATACGACTTACAAAACTCTGTCTGGATTTTAATCATCGACTTATAGAGGTCCGTCCCCTCCTTGTTTCCAATTCGGATCATATAACAGCGCTCCACCCCTTGCGCACATCTCCTCAATCATGTTGGTCAGCTTCGGCACGTAGATATCCCCCGACATAAACGCATCCGTCTCTCCTTGGCACCACACCATGAACAAAAGCCTTACTTCATAGCCATTTGACACTAGCCACTCCTTTGGCAGTATGTACCCGTATAATCGCATCATCCAAATAACGCGTACCAGGCTGCCATTAATCAATGGAGCTTCCACCCTTCGATGCAGATACGGCCACAATCGGAACCTTTGTAATCGAGTAATACTCATTTATAAAAGCCGAAACCAATGAACCCGTCTTCGTCTCCTCTGTAATGCCATCGTCCTTGTTCTCATTCACTCCGAAAGGCTCCGTCACGGGATAGAGCCTGGTCGGGTCCGTAATTGCACGAAATTCAAATCCATGCCCTTCTGCCACACGCGGTGCATCCTCCGCAACACCTCTGCCCGCAATGTTTGACTGCCCCATAAACAATACAAGATCCACTTTCATCACCATGTCTCCCTTCGTTTAATAGTCGATTTCATTCATCGGAAAGCCAAATCGATAGCCATTCCCTACCGCAAACTCACAACACAGTCTAATCTTTTCTTTCATCTCTTCAGTAGATAGGTATTTTTCATGTGTAAAAATAATTAGATCCCTCTCAGCAACTGCGAACTCTCTAAGCTGACCCTCCACACCTTGGACATGCTCCAGACGCAGATCCGTTCTAAGAAACGTAAGACCCCTTTCCACATCTCTCATACGCCCATAACGCTTCAACTCATCACACTTCTCAGCACTCAGATCATAACTAAGACGATCATCCTCAGAAGTAAGTAACCCAGACACTCCCAAAGTAGAGTGATTCTTAAAAGCTGAAACAGCCTCCTTACTCCCCTCGTAAAAATGTGTCCGCACAACCCGATCAATCGCAGTTGTTCCTCCCGTGATCGGAGTTAACTCCCTGAGAACTCGCGCGTAGTCATTCTTCGCCTGATCATACGTAGCAGACTCATAGCGCGACCTTACATTGTTCGCATGAAAACCCCATCTCAGCCAATGAGCATTCACCTGAAACTCACTCGCAAACGTCTCAGGAACCTGAGTAAGGTCAAATGATTGATCTACCGACTCATAAAACACATATCCACTGTGCACCAGGCCGTATTGAAGATGCATATCTCTTAAGAAAGACATAATCGGCTGATCAAACATGCTTGTGTAAGAAGAAGCATAGCGAGCCAAATCCTCTAACACAGTAATCATATCGTCCGTCGAGATATGCATATATGGCTTCATTAATTAAACCTCCCTCTCAAGAAAGCGATTTCAAAAATACCTTGAATCGTTCTATCCCTTCAAACTACACTGTAAGAATAGTGTAACGGATAAGGAGGAATGAATCATGTATTTGCTGACAATCATTACAACAACTTTATCATTGATCTACGCAATCGTTTTATGGAACACACCCAATACGTTTACGATCGTGTTTACACCTCTGCTTATACTTTCCCTATCCTTGAGCTTCATCAACAAAAAACACAAGCTCATCTTCATAGGCATTAACTTCTTTCTGTTTTTCTTCATCCTGACCATATTCTTTTTTAGATACATCTTCTTTGCCAATCCGTAAACTCCAAACATAAAGAAGGATTTTGTCTAACCATAGCGAATATAAAGAAATTATGTAAACGCTTAACTA
Source organism: Alkalihalobacillus sp. NPDC127517 (assembly GCF_050276055.1). NCBI lineage: Bacteria > Bacillati > Bacillota > Bacilli > Caryophanales > Bacillaceae > Alkalihalobacillus > Alkalihalobacillus sp. NPDC127517. Next base: position 367,170 of record NZ_JBNNQX010000001.1, read on the forward strand.
AACCTTGGAGGGATACACCAATGACATCAACCACTCAAGACTACTCATCAAAACATCTCCTAATCTTCGGAGACAGCATCGCACATGGGAATGAAAATAACTTAAAATCATTCGCTACGATGGCCGCAGATAAACTTTCTATCCCATACACCAATTATGCAAGAGGCGGCGCAACCATTACAAGCATCCCTCACCTCGAAAATGATCTACATATCCATATTGAAAAAGCTCTATCTGAAGGGGCTAAGGCCGATTACATCGTCTTTAACGGCATGACGAATGACATCGTTGGTTCGCGCTACGCTCCCTTGGGTGAAGTAACAGAGGGCTACGACACCGAGTTTGATGAGAGTACATTCTGTGGAGGATTCGAATCCATTTGTAAAAAGTTTAAAACAAACTGGCTCGGCGCCAAAGTCCTTTACGTCCGTCCGCACAACATGAAATCAAGAGAAGCTGACAAACAAAAGTCTTTCGGAGACAAAGCACTGGAGATCTGCCGGAAATGGAGTATTCCTTATGTGGATCTGTATACAGAAGGTGGCTTGAATACGCATTTAGAAGAAATGAATCATGCCTATACCATCAACCAGGACGGTACTCACCCGAACACAGAGGGGTATGAGTTGTTTTATGTGAATCCGGTTGTGGCGAGGTTGGCTGGGTTGTAATGTAATTAGATGAAAATTAAGTGGACGAATCATTCAATCTATGAATGGTTTGTCTTTTTATATTGGTACGGCCAAGAAATATTTTAGGTATTTAGACACCATTCATACTAATTTTAGAATAATATTAGAAATTTACTAAGTAATTAGTGATAGTATCAAAGAAACACTTCATTTGTACAAGGAGATCATATGGCTGATACATTTAAATCCTTTGTCTTCACATTTATCGTAGCTCCCTCCCTTCTTGGAGCAGGGTTAGCAATCACAGTAGAGCTCCTACCTTTTCTATGGAGTCTCATAACGTTTAATGCAGTTGGCTTAGCTTTTAAAAACGTAGGGATTAGTTTTCTTATAGGATACGTCATGTATCTCATTTATATTGTGTATTTGGCAGTTAAGTATAAGCTTTGTAAAACGAAAAGCAGTTAGGTTAGTGATTGGATTTCAGGAGGACGCAATGCATGCAGCTAGAGAATATCAAACAACTAGAACACTTCACAATAGGCAAGTCGTACGTGTTAAAACGAATGCAGTACACGGAAGACCTTGTGATTGAGAACGACCTAGGAGAACGAAAACGTCTTGATTTAAAGGCAACTACCTTTAGTGAGGTTGACCGAACAGAATTAAAATGGCTAGGTATTTATTTTGATATAATTAGCGATGAAAATGAAACAACACCTATGGTTCGGCAGACTAGAAAACAAAAAAGAGTCGTCACCCAACTAAAAGTAGGCTATTGGATGTTTCTTGGTCTAGTATGTATGGCAGTCGTGTCGATCATGAATGTTCTTTTTCATGTTCCTAATGCATGGATGGAGCAGAATACATTTTTCATCTTTGACTTTCTTTACTTTGTATTACGTCTCATTTGTGCGGGAGCGCTTGGTGGGGCCATCTTCACGGTATATGAACGTTTCAGCTTGTATTATAAAAGAAAGAATTCGGGACTGCCGATGAAAACATTACGAATGGAAGTTTCGTGAATGGAGATGAATATGACAACTTTACATAGATGTTCCGTATGTGGTTATCTTGGTTTGGATGAGCCTCCATACGATACATTTGGTTGTAGCAGCTTTGAAATTTGTTTCTGTTGTGGGTTTCAGTTTGGAGTAGATGACGATGATTGTGATGATCATAATGAACCTATTCTCTATACAAAGGAAGAACTATATACTCAATACAGAAAGCGTTGGATAGCTAATGGAGCGAAACCTATTTCAGAAGATTTCCCTGAAAGATTAAAAAATACGGATGGTTCCCTTAAAGATCATATCTTAACAGATCAGTTAAAAAGTATAACTGAAGAGCTCTAGTCAAAAGCTCTGTAGGAGGTAATGATGGACCTAGATAGAGTGAAAGAAAAATTTATCAAACACGCTTTAATTCATGAGGAAACAGAGGAAACCGGTAACTATAAAAGAGGGAACAAATCATCAAAAATTCTCTTTACCTTATCCGAGAAAATTAAACGTGACTCAGTGAACGGTCCTATTATGATAGACACCCTCTTAAAAGAAACAAATCCAAGCGTTCTTATTTGGACAAGTGTGATATCCATTCAAATGAACTATCGCAAAAAAGACTCAATTGCCCTTCTCAGAAGATTTGCAAAAGATCGTAACATTGGTCAACAACGGTTTAATGCTGAGATGACTCTTAAGGAATGCGGATAAAGCAAACAGTCCCTTCAAACTATTAGGAGACTGTTTAAATCCCGTCCTTAGTATCGTTAACTTACTAACTTTCAAATAAATAAATTCCCTTCTCCAGAACTATCTCCTTCTTTTCCTTTTAAACTCAATCACGTTATCTCTACTTTGATGTCCCATCGTATGATAGGTTCTTGGAACACTCACACCAACGGAAGGATTCTCTTTGAAATATACTTCGTTCATTCCTGCTTCTGATGCAAAAATGGCATTCGTTAGAATTCGTATTTTAGCTTTGATGATTTAAGCGCAAATACGTTGTTTCAGATCATATCTAAAAGATACGAACATGGTGCGATGATTGTCACATCAAACAAATCGTATGTAGAATGGGGCAAAATATTTGGTGACGAAGTGCTAGCTACTGCCATCTCAGATCGACTCATTCATCATTCAACAACGTTTAATATAAAAGGAAATTCGTATCGACTGAGAGAAAAGAAAAAGGCCGGTGTTCAACCGGCTACAATTCGCTGATATAAGGGAATTTGATTCCGTTGAAAACAGGGAATTTCAGACCGTTGTTGACAAAATGGGCACGCTTCCCTTTCGTGAAGTCATTAGATGAGTTTGAGTTGGGAGGACAAAACGTTCTGACAGCTCGACAGCTCTCTCAACTCCGAGAATTAAGCTGGCTAGAGCAACAGTATAATCTGATTCTTTTGGGACCTCCAGGCATTGGTAAGACTTATATCGCAATTGGGCTTGGACTTGAGGCTGTTTACAGAGGGTTCAATGTGTATTTCGCTACAATGGGTGAACTGGTGCAGCTTCTCAAATCGGAGGAATACCTCAACAAATCTAAAGTTCAGCTGAAGAGAATTAAAAATGCCGACCTAGTGATTATTGATGATTTAATGTATATGGCCATGGATCAGAGAGAAGCAAATCTATTCTTTCATTTAATCAATCATTTATACGAACGAAGTTCGATTATCCTAACATCAAATAAGAGTCCAGAAGAATGGGGCAATTTAATCGGTGGCCAAGCCATCACCACAGCAATTTTAGATCGCCTACTTCATCGTGTGGAAGTGATCCATGGAGGTGAAGAAGAGGAAAGTCACCGAATGAAAAATTGAAAGAGCATTTTTTCAGCAGAAGTGTTAAAAGCAAACGAGCAAAAAGTGTAAAATTCAACTTGACGTCTACACCATTAAAAGAGAACTCATCTATCGCTTTCAATTTCAAACAAGAAACGAGGCGATGAAATCCATTCATCATTATATTTATAGTCGATACAATGAAAACGAGAAGGCATTCCACTTTGAACTATCAATCCCCGAACCAATTTGAGAGAACCTATGCCAAAAGGATTAATCATGACTCGCAAAAAACAATTAGTTAGACAAAAGTAAGTTATCCCCCGACTTTTAGATAAGATCTCAACTGTCGAGGTAGAGGCAGTAATGTAGGCTTTGAGAGGAATCACTCTCACTTTTTAGTGTCCACTTTCTTGATAGAAGACCAAGTTTTACTGATTACAAAGAAGTACAACGAGAATATATGGAATTTGTACAAGAGATAAAATGTGAATTATAAAACGACAAAAATCTCGTTCACTATATTTAAAGTGAACGAGATTTTTGTGTATCCGAAGCTAGTTATTCAACATAGTCTCTTTTTTCTATTAGCTCTTCAACTTATAATAATCAACATACCAATCTGTAAACTGTTGTAACCCTGCTTCAATCGAAGTCTGAGGTTTAAATCCAACTGCTTCTTGTAACTTTTCAGTAGAAGCGTAAGTAGCTGGTACATCCCCTGGTTTAATTGGTTCAAATTGCTTATTAAATGTGATTTCTTTTTCTAATGAGTTACCTATGCATTTTTCCAGAGTATTTATAAAAGTCATCAGCTTCTCTGGATTATTGTTTCCAATGTTATAGACTTTATGTGCCACACTTTCGTTGTCTCTAGTAGGTACATTGCTGATTAATCTTTTAATCCCTTCGACAATATCATCAATATATGTGAAGTCTCTATACAAATCATTATCAAAGTTTCCATCGTTAAAAATTTGAATTGGTTCATTATTAAAGAATTTATCCGTGAATCCAAAATAAGCCATGTCCGGTCTTCCCATCGGTCCATATACAGTGAAGAAACGTAGACCTGTTGCTGGAATGTCATATAAGTGGCTATATGTGTGTGCCATTAGTTCATTAGACTTTTTAGTTGCAGCATAAAGTGATACAGGGTGGTCAACAAAGTCAGATTCCTCAAATGGTACTTTCTTGTTTGCACCATACACTGAACTGGACGATGCATAAATGAGATGTTCTACTGGAAAGTGCCGACATGCTTCTAATATGTTAAAGAAACCAATCATGTTGCTCTGCATATAGGCTCCAGGATTCTCTATGGAATATCTAACCCCAGCTTGTGCTGCTAAGTTCACCACAATAGAGGGACGAAATTTTTTGAAAATATTTTCAATACTTTCTTTGTCTGAGATATCTGTTTTTATAAATGTAAATTTATCATACGGCTCTAAATTTGATAAACGAGCTTCTTTCAGATTCACATCGTAATAGTCATTTACATTATCAATGCCAATGACAGTTTTTCCTTCATCAAGAAGTTTTTTAGAAAGGAAATATCCAATAAATCCAGCAGCACCTGTTACAAGATATACTTTTTTATCTATCAAACTAAAGCAACTCCTCGTGCTGATTTTTTTAATATACGACCAATGGAATGGTACTCCACATCATTATGAGCCATTTCCCCTACATCATGTAAATTACGACCATCATAAACTAAAGGTGTCCGCATTAATTCATTATACTGATTAGGAGTAACGGCTTTAATTTCTCCCCACTCAGTGAAGATAAAGCATACGTTTGCACCTTCTAGTGCTTCTTCAGGTTTATTAACATATGTGATAGATCCATTAGCTTGTTTACCTTCTGGATATAGCTTTGCAAAATTATCACTACCAACAGGATCATACGCATAAATATTCGCGCCGCCTTTAAGTAGTAATGGTATATTTTCTAAAGAAGGAGCCTCACGAAGATCATCCGTACCCGGTTTGAAAGTCAGACCAAGTACAGCGACTTTCAGACCATGGAACGTAATTAGACGATTGCTCGCTTTTTTATATAGAGCAAGCTTTTGTTCAGTATTTATCTCGATTGCAGCTTTAACAGTTTTCAACTCGTATCCATTCTGCTTCGCAATATATTCTAAAGCTTTTGTATCTTTCGGAAAACAAGATCCTCCATAACCAATGCCTGCATTTAAGAACTTGCTACCAATACGATCGTCATAACTCATCCCTTTAGCAACATCTTGAATATCCGCACCGACTAATTCACAGAGGTTGGCGATATCATTCATATAAGAGATTTTTAAGGCTAAAAAGTCGTTCGATGCATATTTGATCATTTCAGCAGAACGACGATTTACTGAAACAATTGGAATATGAAAAGGTGTATAAATGTCTGTTAAGATTCTCTCTGCCCATTCACTTTCTGTACCAATGACAATACGATCGGCCTCTAAGGTATCTTTAACAGCTGAACCTTGTGCAAGGAATTCTGGGTTAGAAGCAACTTCTACTTTAACGTCTCTAATTAAGAAATCATTAATAAATTGTTCAACTTTATCATTCGTACCGACGGGAACAGTCGATTTCACAACAACTAAACAATCGTGCTCAATCGATTCCGCTACTTGCCGAGCAACTGTAGCAATATAAGATAGATCAGCTGAACCATCTTCCCGCTCTGGTGTACCTACCCCAATGAAGACAGCTTCTGCTTTTTTATAGGCTGTTTGGTAATCTGTAGTAAAATGTAATCTACCTGCAGATATATTTTTAGCCATTAACTCTTCTAACTCAACTTCATAAATTGGTGAGATACCCTTTTTCATTTTCATTACTTTTTGTTTGTCTATATCTACACAAGTTACATTGTGTCCGTTTTCTGCCATACACACTCCAGTAACTAAGCCGACATAGCCAGTTCCAGCTACTGCTAAGTTTTTCATTATGTGAAGCCCCCCTAAATAAAGATTAAAAGTCTAAATTAATTTATAACCAAAACTTCTTCAAGATTTCTTCTAGGGGAATCTGCAACTTTAAATGTATCAGGATAATTCCCCACTGCGATCATCATAATTGTTACTTCTGAATTAGGTATCTTTGCTTCTTTTTTTAGCCGTAATTCATCATCATAGTTTAATGATAAATTTAATGCACATGTACCAATAATTAATGAATGAAATGCATATATTAACGACATGGAGAATAACCCACCATCTATATAAGCTTGATTTCTTTCTTTTGGTCCTCTAAAGTCCTCAAGATTCACCGTAATAATTAGAACTTTATTTGCACCAAAACCAAAACCAGCATTTCCATTTTGATGGTTTAAGACATTCTTCATTTCTTCACCTTCATACACATACACTTTTGTGGATTGTCGATTGCAAACTGAGGGCGTTTTCTGAGCTATCTTGACACAATCTTTAATTGATTCTAAAGAAACCTCACCTGGTGAAAAATTCCTTAAACTGTGACGAGCCAAGGCAAAATCTTTAAAATTGACGTTTGCATTTTCAATATCTTCCTTTGTTAAATTAGTAACCCCTCCCGCAGTAATTTGATTGTTTTTAAATTTCGACATATCTTTTAGGTTCTCTAGTTCAGAATAAAGCTTATCTAAAATTAAATCATTTTCTTTATTAAAGTCGTAATAACTATACAATGAGTTTAGACAGATTTGTGCTGTTCTGTCCCAACCATACTCACTTACATAGTTATCAAGTTTTTCTACCAGATGTCTTACTGCTTTTTCGCCGAATCCAACTCTTGGATTTGGTAAAGATAACCCTTTTTCAATCTTGTGATAGAAAAAAATTAGATCAGTCTCCATATGTCTCTTAGTTTTACTTTCAGTAAGTTCATATGAGTGTGTATAGTATCTCTTTAAATCCTTTTGATAGTTAGAACGTAATTGTGATATCATGGTTAACCGCTTTCCCTTAGTAAAAAGGAATTTAGGTAAATACTTTTTAGCAATACTCTTCATACAATTCTTTAGCTCCTCTACTTTAAAACCTATCTACTAAAGTTAAACTTTTTCGCTATCTTTAATTTGGTATTTTTAACCAATTCTTTTTCGTACTTATTCATCCCAAATAACCAAATACTCACAGTAAATATTAAAATATATATTACGATTTTAATAGCTAGTGATAGTAAATCGTCTGTATTAAACAGATAATTATTTATGACATATCCAAAAGTAGTAATGATAATCACTACTAATAAAATACTACTAACATTTTTCCAATATAAAATCATATCAATTTTAATTACTTTATGATAATAAATATTCATTATAATAATATGACCTAAAATTAATGAAACTGCTGTGGCAAATGCAATTCCTATTCCACCGTAATATATAGCAAGAGGAATACTTATTATTACATTAATAATTGCAATTATTAAATAGGTAATTACACGAAACCGCTGCTCATTTTTCGCTTGTAAAACTGCTATACCGAAATTCTGAGTCAATGGAATAAGCAAAGGTATCATAATGATTAATACAATGTAAAATGCGTCAGTATAACTAGCGCCAGCCCAAACATAAATAAATTGATTTCCAAACAAGAAAAAACCAGATAATATAAAAGTCAGTATTATGAATTGAATCCTTCCATACCTTACCATTAACTCGCTTATTATTTGGTTACTTGCGTTATTAGCCACTAATTTTGATGCTTGAGGTAAAAATAAATTACTTAAAGATGTAGAAAACATTTTATAAATTGTTACAAATTGCATAGCTATTGCATAGATCGCTATAGTTTGAGTTCCTGATATAACACCTAATAAAAATTGATCTGTATTCCAATAAATCAAGTCTACTAATACATTTAAAAATATAAAAATAGAAAATCCAACAATCTCTTTAACAAAACTAGATTCAATTTTATTGAAATTGAATTCAACATTTAACTTTTTAAATGCATAAATCGCTTGGAAAATCAACACAAATATATTAACAATGGTAGTTATAAAAAGCATTAAAACAGCACCATAACCTATAAACAAAAAAGGTAAAGTAATTGTTGGAATCAGTAATGCACGTATAATACTTGTTGTTTTTACTACTATAAATTTCTCGTAAGCCTGTAAGATTGAACTAAAAATGGATAATGGGAAGGAGAGAGCAAAATTAAAAATGAGTATTATTATCATAATTTTAGCTTTATCCAACTCTGATTCTGTAAGACTGTTCCCAAAGATAATATCAACATTCAACCAAACTAGTAACCCAATTACTATTGCAAGTAGACCAATACAACTATAGATCTTAAGAAAGAAACCATTTAGTTTTGATTCAATCTCTTTACTTCCTATAGCATTGTTCCTTGAGATATATCGTATAATTGTGTTTCCTAGGCCCAAGTCCATAACACTAAAATACGCCGCCAAGGATCCTATTAATGCAAATAGACCATATTCTGATTGGCCAATCAATCTAATCATTATTGGAGTATATACTAAAGCAACTAGTAAAGTTACTAGTAGAGAAGCGTAAGAAAGTACAGCACCGGCTTTTCTTTCATTCATCAAATTACCACTTTCTAAAAATTTATTTTAATGCTTCTTTTAGATAAGCATATGCTTTTTCGCGTTCTTTTTTCAAAGTACCTTCTACTTCTGAATAATCAATTTCATTAATATAATCATCAAAATTCACATTTTTCTCCATTCTTTGTTTTAAATTAAACTTAGAAAGTAGAGTTTCAAGTCTTGAATACATGGAAGGTAAGCTTCCTGTTCTTTCAAACACTATAAAAGTTTTTTCAAATAATATTGAAAAAACCACACCATGGAACGAGTCTGTACAGAAAATCTCTGCTGAGTCTATGAAATCTAGGAACTCGGAAGGATCTGAAGTGTAGCGTTGCAAATCGCTCAGATTAGCTAAATTAACTATTTCTAACTTTTTATCTTTGGCTAATTTTTCAATCTTAGTCTGAGAAGAACGAGAGATTTCTCCTAAAAAATATGTTAATAAATATGGTTTAGTTGGTTTTGAATTAGATGAACTAGATATAGATCTCCATTGTTCCTTTGTAAGTAACATCGTGGGATCGACAACAACTTGTGCTTTTCTTCCGGTTAGATCTTTAATTATTTCAGCACCTTGGTCTTCCCTAACAGACAAATGCATAATTTTATCTAAGTTTTCTTTATATTCTTTTTGAAATTCATTAGGAATATGTGAGATCCCAAAACTAGCTGCATAAGATATCCTCTTTTCGATAGGAGCAAATGATAAAAAATAGGCTGAGGATCCATTAATGTAATAAGGGTTCCAGACTTGGTCACTGCCAGTAACAAATGCCTTAAAATTTAATAGGTCTTCTTTATAATCAGCATCCCCAGCAATGTTATAACTTGTCTCATGTATATAATTCTTTGAAAAATCTTTAAATCTATTTGTTCTAATAATTATTTGTTTCTTATTTTTCATATTAAGAAGTCTACTAATTATTTTTTTAGGTAATTCATTAACCTTTTTTTTATGTGATACTCTTTTTGTTTCTGTAGTACCAGTATCAACTAAAATTGTTTCCACCTGATAATCTAATGATTTGATGGCTTCTTGAAGGGCATAGTTTTGTAATCTATTCCCATAATTTTTATAACCATTCAATGTAATAATACCTATTTTATCCATATTTCCTCCTGGTTTTAACATACTCATTTTCCAATATTATATATAAATCTAAATGATCAATAATTATTATGCTTCAATTTTTTAATGTAGTTCTTATTTTCCATTTTAGTTTCTCAATATCTTCGTATTTGAACTGCAGAATAATAATAATAAAAAATATATAATTTTTAATTTTAAGTGGTCTATCACTCATGGATTTATATATATATTTTAAAGCGAATTTCTTGTGTCTTTTTTTCCAATATGTTTTGCCAACAGCAAAATTCATTCTAGAATAAACATTTTTTTCGAATCTAGATAAATAAGGAAATGAATTTATACTTTCTTCTAAAAATGGCTTATTTAACTTGAACACCTTCTCACTATCAACTGTACTACTTAAACTCTGATCATTAACTCTTCTCTTTACCAACGCTTCTTTAAAATGGACAATTTTAAAAACGTTAGCCATTTTCATTAGAAAGTAATGATCTTCTCGTAAAGGTAAATTTTCATTGAATCCACCAATATAGTTTATAGAATCCCCTCTAGCAAGAATGGTTGGGGTATTCATTACAATTTCTCCTTCATAAAACTTTCTGATTAACTCACTTTTTTCAGTTGGAACTTTGTTATAGTGTGTGTAAAGAACTTTTCCTGTTTCATTTATCAATGTAACGTTAGTAAAAACTAAATGTACATCTGGATTATTCTCCAAGAAATTAATTTGTTTTAATAGTTTATCTTCGTTCCAAAGGTCATCTGAATCTAAGAATGCAATATACTTTCCGTTAGATTTCTCTATACCTAAATTTCTAGCTGCCGAAGGTCCACTATTATCTTGAAAATAATAGATCACATCTTTAATATTTTTAACAATACTTTTTGTGTTATCTGTAGATCCGTCATCTACTATTATTATTTCAATGTTTTTGTAAGTTTGATTAAAAACGCTTGCTATAGTTTCAGCTATCCATTTTTCACAATTATAGCAAGGGATTATTACTGAAACTAAAGGTAACTTTTCCATGATAGTTCCTCCTATCCGATGTATTACTGCTCAGTACGATTCAAATCAATATTTTATAGAAGTTAATACTATACATATATACTTGTTAAAAGTTCATTTCAATTTTTAAAATTACTTTTAATTAATAACATAAGCATAGATAAGATAACTCATCTTAATTAATTTTCTTTTTGTGATTATCTAATAAAAGAAAAATTGTTAAAGGGATAATTATTACTGTTAGATATCGTGCAACTGAGACTGAAGCTAACAATAGAACAAGAATTATTATACCGAAAATAGTAGGAACATCTTTCCTTATTTTGAATTTAACCAATAATAATATCGATCCAATTAAATTAATAAGTGTTAACGGGGTACTTATCGGGCTAGTTGATTGGTATAAAGGCACCAGACTACGTAAAAAGTTTCCTAAAATAGTTTCTAGATATGTATATGAGGTTATAAATGGTAAAAATCCCAACCTTGCAGTTCTAATTGCCTCATTATCATATATTTTTTCACTTTCGCCGTACCTTCTCGAAACAAAGCTTAATTTTAGTGATTCTGAATCTGCTGAATTAAAATAATATATAATTGTAAAAACTCCAACAAAAAACAAAGTAAAAAGTAGTTTTTTTGATCTTTTCCACATAAAAAAAATAAACTCTGCTAAAATTATTGCTATTGCAATTTCAGGTCTGACTAGAATAGTCATTAAAATTGCAAATACTTTCAACACTAAATTTTTGCGTTTGTATGATATTAGGTATACAGATACACATAAAATTGTCATTCCTTCTTTTAATATAAAAAATGACCAATAACTTCCGAGAGCAGCTATAATACATATAAAACTAAACTTAAACATGTTAATTTTTTGATCTTTTTCTATATAACTTTGAAGTAATTCCGTTGTAAGCCATAACAATCCAAATGAATAACAAAAAACGCTTAAAAATCTAAAACCTACTAAGGAGACTACACTTACAATCATTTTCACGATAGATCCAAAAAAACCAGTTGAATCCCCATACATGTAAGTTTTCTCGTCAGGAAATATAAAAACCGTATTATCTCCACCATAACTAACTACAAAAAAATACCACAATATTACTCCTAAAAAGTAGATGCCTATACATATTAAAAAAAACATACTATAAAATGTGATTTTTCTATAAATTAATGTTACTAACAGCAGGGCTAAGGGAAAGGCCAAAGAAATCAAGAAAATATCTAACAAAATTCCACCACCAAACTAGACGCTTATCTTTAATAAAATTATGAACCTTTAAATGCTATAAAGAATTCTTCTCTTCTATTCTCAATTAAATCTTTATTGTATTTCTGAGCTTCTTCAAAATTTCTTTCTGCTTGTATAGCCATATTTTCATTATTCATTTTAGTCAAGATATCAATGATTTCTTTAATATTCCTCTTTGTATTACTAAAGATAAATTCTCTAGGCAATAACTCTGGAATTCCTGCTGTATTTGCTCCAAAAGAAGGGATACCCATACTCATTGCCTCAATTAAAGCTCTCGGCAGACCTTCTTGTCTACTTGGTTGCGCATATATATCAATGGTTTTCAACCAATTAAATACGTCATTATGTGGTAAGACACCAAGAAATTTCACATGCTCTAAAACATCATTTTTAATTGCTACAGATGTTAAAAATTTTTCATTTCCATTTCCTACTAATTGATATTCGAAATTGAGATTCCCTTTTTTCTTTAACTTACCTAAAGCTTCTATAATATATTGTTGACCTTTATATCTAACATCGATAGCAGCAGTAGTACCTATTATAATTTTTCTACCTTCTAGATTCGTGTTTTGAATTTGCTCTAGCCTTTCCTTAATTACTAACCCATCAAAATCTTTAAGAGCTACATTTGAACAATTAACACTATTACCATTAGTTGGATATCTTTTTTGGAGAAAATTATTTGTAACATATACTACATCTTCTGCAGCTCTTACATGTTTTTTAGTAGATAAATAACTAAATGGTGCCATAAATCTTCCTTTTAAGCTGTGATTCCATAATGCGTCCCAAGGACACGCTACAACTTCAATTAAATAAGGTTTCCCAGAATTCTTAGCCTCAGAAACTGCTATTGAACCAATTGAGCTAGGCAATCTAGCTATTAATGAATCTGCTTTTTGTATTTCATCTTTTATTGTTTTTTTTGCTTTTATTATTTGATGAATGTTTTTAACTGACTTAAAATTAGGTATTTCAATAAAAGTTACATTTTTTGTAGTAGCTATTGTCAGTTTATCGTTGAATTCTGTTATTGTTTTCTGTCTACTAAGAACAATAACTTCATCAAATACCTTTGTATACCTTTCTAACATTTCTTTTGAAAGACCACCAGTACTATAATGCTCACCTTTATATTTATAAAAAATATGATCGTGTGCAAAAACAAGTCTCATTATTATCTCTCCTTAATCACCTTCGCAGGTACACCACCAACTATAGTATTGCTTTTAACAGAGTTTTTTACTACAGCTCCAGCAGCCACTATACTTCCGTTAAATATCGTAGAGCCTGCTAAAATTCGGCAGCCTGCTCCTATCCAGACATTATCATGAATAGTTGTATATTTATAAGTTGATCCTTGATCTTTTATATTCGTTTCTAAATTTACATATATATGTTCCTCAGACATAATGGTTGTATTATGTGCAATAGATACATTATTACCTATTTCAATTCCACCTGAGGCCTCTAAATAACACATAGGATGAATACTAACATTATCCCCTATAACTAAATTATGAACATTATTAATATACACATTTGAGAATACAGCCACGTTGTCACCACAACTTTTAGCGCAATTTTTCAAACATATATACCTTATAAACATAGCAAGATAATTATCGTGACTTCTTATACGTTTTAGAATAAAAAGATGAATCTTGTTAGGAAATATTTTCGAAACCTTTATTATCAATTTCATAAAAAATGAAAATTTAGCAATTAAATCCCTTTTCCTTTTCATAAGATCACCTTATATTATGTTTTCGTTAGTTTAAATTAAAATTTATAGGTTATGAACTTCTTTTATATATTCATCTACTACTATATTTCTATTAAATTCTCTTTTTACTTTTTCGTTTCCATTTAAACCCATATTTTTTTTGAGTTGATAACCTAAGTTTATAAATTCTTCTATTTTTAGAATTAAATCCTCACTATTTTTTTCTTCAATTAGATAGCCTGTTACATTGTTGTCTATTATCTCACGACATCCACTTCGATTAGTAGTAATTAATGGTCTTCCGCTCGCTGCACTTTCAAGTAAAACGTTTGACATTCCTTCTGGATAGTAAGTTGGGTGTATTGTGCAATGAACTTTTTTTAAAATCTCTCTAATATCTCTGACCATACCATGGTAAATAATTAGCTCACTATTATGATAATCAAATAGTTTATTCTCGTAATCCCCTTCGCAGAATCCACAAATATGGAAACGCGTATTAGGATATTTATTTCTAATAAACTTAGCAGCTTCTAAATACTCATCAATACCTTTTTCTTTCATAATTCTTGAAATAAAAACAAACTCAATAACATCATCTTTTGGATAATCCAAAAGCTTAAAGTCGTTTAAATTAACACCCGATCCAGGCAATAATTTATGTTTATTAGTAGCTATATTCTTCTTTTTGAAAAAATTCATATTTTCTTCGTTCTGAAAAAAAACTCTATTAATATTTTTAAAGGCATTTTTATAAAGAATAGTCGTAATCTTTTGCATAATACCATCATTTTCGACAGCTGTGCCGAGCCCAGTAATATTAGCTATGTAAGGTATTCCTAAACTTTTAGAAGCCATCCCACCATAAATATTTGGTTTTATAGTAAATGTTAGTACTACATCTGCTTGTACTCGTTTTATTAAATTTTTATAATATTTTATTAATTTTAATTCATTAAATACATTTATACCATGTCTATCAAATTCAATTTTCTCGTATTTACACCCTATTGCAATTAGATCATCAATCCTTTCACCATAAGGAGAAGAGATAATGACATCGTGCCCATGCTCTATTAGGCTTTCAACAATTTCTTTCCTAAAATTATATATGACAACATCATGATTAACTAGAAAAAGTACTTTTTTTCTCATTTTCCATATTCCTGCTCTCAGTTTCTTCTATTGATTTTTTTAAATCATTTATCTGATAATCACCAGTTGCAATCATATCTTGACTATAATATAGATCACCAAAAACTTTGTTCAATAAACCCACCCTGGAAATAAACGGTTTGAATATAGGATTAAAAATTTTTACAAGTTTTACATTTTTACCGTGTTTGTCAGCTATTAATTTAACCATTTTACTAGTTCTAACATATTCCTTGTTTTGCGGAAAAAAATATCCTTTATCATTCGCTATGATTATAAGTTTTAGAAACTCCGATAAATTATCAATGTGTAACATACTTCTCTTATTATTTAAGTCAGGAAACAAAGGTGTAAATTTAGCTAACTTCGCTAGCTTAGGATAATTCCCTTTTGAATCTCTTCCATATATCATAGGAGGTCTTACTACGGCTATTTTAAAATCTTTACTTTGTAAAGATTGAATTCCATCTTCAGCCTCTAACTTACTTTTCCCATAAAAATTTGCTGGATTAGGTACAGTTTCTTTAGTTATCATTCCAGAAGATATACTGTCACCATAAACAATAATACTACTCATAAAGATAAATTGTTTAACACCATCAAGCTTTGATTTTTTGGCAATTTCAATTGTTAGATCTCTATTAATTTTATAATATTGTTGCTCGAGTTCTGGATCTGTTGAAACATGAGCGATACCAGCAACGTGCAAAACTACATCATAGCTTGAAAAGTCCTTATCTCTCCAATCATTGTTTCTAAGACTTATCTTTTCAATTTTTATTTCTGGATTATTATCAACCCATTGTGTAAAAGAATTTCCAACATAACTATTCCTACCAGTTATTAGAACTTTTTTCATTTATAAATGCTCCTTGATTTCTTCCGACTTATTTTTATTACTACCCTCCATAATTCCCTCACTTCTAACGACACTAATAAAAGTACCAAAGAAACACTTTAAGTCCATTAATAAACCAATTTTTTTTACATATTCTCCATCGAGTTTTGCTTTAATCTCAATAGGTAGTTCATCCCTCCCATTTATTTGAGCCCAACCTGTTAAACCTGGACGAACAGAATTTGCTTGATATTTGTCTCTTTCCTCAATTAAATCATACTGATTCCATAGAGCTGGCCTCGGGCCTATTATACTCATTTGTCCTGCAATAATATTAAATATCTGTGGTATTTCATCTAGTGATGATTTCCTAAGAAACTTTCCTATTTTAGTAATATATATTTCTGGATTTTCCAATAGATGTGTAGGAGTATCCTTGGGTGTGTCAATACGCATAGTTCTAAATTTAAATATATTAAAATAAGTTTTATTGATAGCCACTCTCTTTTGTTTAAATAATATTGGACCAGGAGACTCAATTTTAATTACCAATACCAAAACAATTAACATTGGAGACAATATAACAAGAGAAAAAACCGAAAAAATAAGATCGAAGTATCTTTTTATTTTAAGGTACATAAATGAATCAACCTCTTCTAATAGAATTTTTTAAATATTACTTTACTATATTAAGAACACGTAATTCTTTTACTTTAAAATTAGCAATTTTAAGTAATTCGCTCCTTAACTCCTCTTTGTTTCTACCATGGAATCTGTCTATTAGATTGTAAGTTACATTTATATCAACTTCTGGAGTTTTCCCTCTATAAATCATAGGATACACTTGCTCATGGTGTACTTCATCTACGCCTAATAATTCTTCAAACATCTTTTCTCCAGGTCTCATACCTGTATATTCAATTGTTATTTCTTCTTCATTATAACCTGATAAACGTATTAAGTTTCTTGCTAAATCTGAAATATTAACTGGTTCTCCCATATCTAATACAAATACCTCTCCGCCCTCAGCAAGAGATCCAGCTTGAAGAACTAATCTAGAAGCTTCAGGTATTGTCATAAAATATCGCACCATATCTGGATGCGTAACTGTAACTGGACCGCCATTCTTTATCTGGTCTTTAAACAACGGAATAACACTACCTCGACTTCCTAATACATTTCCAAAACGTACTGCTACAAACCTAGTTTCACTAATCATATCCATATGTTGAACAACCATCTCTGCAATTCTTTTAGTTGCACCCATTACACTAGTAGGATTAACAGCTTTATCACTTGATATCATTACAAATGTATTTACTTTAGCTAAGTCAGCAGCTTCAGACACGTTAAGTGTTCCTATAACATTATTCTTTACCGCTTCTTCAGGATTGCGCTCCATTAATGGAACATGTTTGTGAGCTGCTGCGTGAAAAACAACATGTGGACGATGATTTTCCATAATAATATGTATTTTTTCTTTATCCTGTATATCTGCAATCTCAGTAGCAATCTTAAGATTTGGTAATGTCCTTCGTAGTTCCATTTCAATTGAATAAATACTATTTTCACCATGACCAAGCAGTATGAGCTGCTCAGGTGAAAATCTGGCTACTTGTCTACATATTTCAGAACCAATTGAACCCCCAGCACCCGTCACTAAAATTGTTTCATTAGTAATAAATTCAGCTATACCATCTATATCTAATTCCACTGGTTCCCTGCCGAGCAAATCTTCCACGTCTACGTCCTTGAACTGACTTACTTCAACAGAACCAAGAACTAGATCTTCCATACGTGGTAATATTTGTGTTTTAACTTTTGTATCAGTACATAATTTTACAATATGATTTAGATCAGATTTCTTAAGTGAAGGAATTGCAATAATAATGTGATCTATTTTGTATTTTTCTACAATTATCATTATATCTTTTGATTCCGCCAATACCGGTAAACTCATAATTTCGAGTCCATGTTTAGTTATGTTATCATCAATAAATCCTATTGGTATTAACATTGTATCTTGATCTTGTTTTAATTGGCGCGCAATCATCGTTCCTGCTGATCCCGCTCCTACTATTAATGTTCTTTTTCCGTCTTTCTTTTTTCCAATGTATGTATCTTTGTAGACCCTCCAAGACATTCTTGATCCACCAATTAATATCACATGCATCATCCAAGTCATAATTAGAGTTCGCACATATAAGTTTTGAAAACCTATAATTTGAACAATTCCAGTAGCAAATATTGAAATAGTAATAGCATAGACAATTGCTTTCAATTCGGTTATGCTTGCATATTCCCAAGCCCTCTTATAAAGCTTGAATTTATAAGCACAAACGTGATGAACAAAAAGCAAAACAATCGAGCTTATAATAATTTCTTTAGATAAAAGTGAGTTTCCAGCTGATAGGATGAAATTGCATATGTATATTGATACAAGAACAATTGTTGAGTCAATAACCACTAATGTCAGTAATCTTTGTTTCATACTCATTTCTTAATTTCTCTCCTCTTGTTAAATTGTAAAATACAAATACTTTAAATTTAATGCTTTAAATAATTCGAAATATAAAATCAATTAAATGACAAAATAATAAAAAAGAGTTAGAAAATCGTTTACATATTGAAAACGCTTTTCTAACTCTTTTTTAGACATAACCAGTTCATGGCATTAAACCAACCCTCTCATCACACCCTCGGTGACAAGCACCTAAGGCTTATAAAGCCCGTTGCATAATTGAGTATCTCCAACTGATAACGGTAGGGGAGATATTACCTTTAAATCAACTGATTTATTGCTTAGTAATTATAAGAAAGTAATTCCATTGACTGGTTTAATCATACTACAAACATGTACAAATATCGAGATTTTTTTAAGTTTTCATTGACTAAATACCTTAAGAATCTTCAATTAATGTCGATAAATAACATGCTTTTATATTTTATTTAGACCTTATGAGTAAACTATTCATAACCAATTTTTTATATCTATATAAGAAATAAAACTAAGTTAAGCAGTAAACTGCCAATAGACACTTTACTGCTTCGAATAATTATCTAAAGAAACTAAAAATCTTTCTCTTCTTAACATGACTAGGTGGCTCAACAACTATGTTTTTATTTAAGAGTATACATTCTGCATTTAGTTGCAAGTCGTATACAAGATCATTTCCATATGAATGCTCAATTAATTCAAATGCTTTTTTCATTCTAAAGGTTCGTGCTTCTAAGTTA
This sequence comes from Alkalihalobacillus sp. NPDC127517, assembly GCF_050276055.1. NCBI lineage: Bacteria > Bacillati > Bacillota > Bacilli > Caryophanales > Bacillaceae > Alkalihalobacillus > Alkalihalobacillus sp. NPDC127517. The sequence continues at coordinate 386,485 of NZ_JBNNQX010000001.1, forward strand.
TGAGCATCAGAAGCAAGTATATGAGCTTGGTTTGCTTCAATTAACTGATTAGTAAAGGTTTGAATATTTTTTCCAAAGTCTCCTGTTAGACTTGAGGTAGTAATTTGTGTCAGTGCTCCATTTTGAACAAAATTGAACAGCTTCTCAGGTTTATCCAGAAAGACCTTGTTTCTCTCTGGGTGAGCGATTACTGGAATATAACCTTGAACAGCTAAATCATATAATAAGCGTTCGGTATATGCTGGGACCGAGTTAGTCGGAAACTCCAAAAGTACATATCTTCCGCTCCCTGACAGCGGTACCGAATAACCCAAAGATAAATGCTTTAACAAATCTCCAAACATTCGAATCTCTTGACCAGGCATTATTTCTAGAGGAATTCCTTCCGCCTCAAGAGCTCTATTCAGTTCTTGCACTCCATTTAGCATTTGTTCAGAGGTTGAATTAAAATAAGGATTTTCATGATGTGGAGTCGCAATTATGGTTGTAATACCTTCATCTACTGCCGTACGTGCCATCTCAATACTATGAGCTAAAGATTTCGCACCATCATCTAGACCAGGAAGAATATGACAATGACAATCGATCATACAATAAAACCCCTTATTATTCTATTATTATGAGTAATAGTAATAGCTTTTTTCATCTACTGATTTATTATTAAGTATAACACCTAATAAGTTCGCATTTGTCTTAACAAGAAGTTCCTTTGTTTTTATTGCCTCTTCTTTATCAGTCTTACCACTGGATGTTACCAGAATTGTGCCATCAACTTTACTTGCTAAAAGTTGAGCATCTGTTACAGCCATCACAGGAGGAGCGTCAAAGAAGACAATATCAAATTGACTTAAGGCTTCTTTAATTATAATCTCCATCATCTGTGAGTTTAATAGTTCAGCTGGATTTGGAGGAATTGGACCACAAGTTAATATAGATAAATTATCTATATTAGTGTTTTGAACAGTTTCTTCTAACAAACTTTGCTTGGAGAGAACATTAGTTAAACCGCGAGTATTTGATAAACTAAATGTATAGTGAGCTGTAGGTCTTCTCATGTCAGCATCAATCACTAAAACACTATTTCCATTTTGAGCCATAACTATTGCTAGATTTGCAACGCTCGTTGATTTACCTTCACCAGGTCCGGCTGAAGTAACTACAAAACTTCTAAGTTCTTTATCTACGGATGAGAATTCAATATTAGTACGAATAGTTCTATATTGTTCAGATATAGGTGAATGTTTATGTAAATCAGCTATTAGGTGTCGTTGTGTCTTATTCCTAGAACCTGTTTTTTTGTGCGCATTTTGTCTAGAACGTGTCATTTCGTATTATCTCCTTCTCCAACTTTCTATGAGTATTTCTTTGTACTTTGTTCCATACTATCCATGTTAGAAACTGCTCCAAGAACTGGCAATTCAAGTGCGTCTTCTATATCTTTCTCAGTTTTTATGGTTGTATCAAGGTATTCAAGTAAGAAAGCAACTCCTACTGCAATTGCTAACCCAAGTACTAAAGCTATCGCAATATTTAACGAAGGATTTGGACTCACTGGCGAGGTATTTTCACCTACTTTAGCTGGGGATAATATATTTACATTATCTACGTTCATAATGGTTGTTATCTCGGATTCAAAAACTTGAGCTACAGTATTTGCAATGAGAGCCGCTTGTTCAGGTGAAGTATCTTCAACAGTTATTTTAATTACTTGAGAATCATTAGCCGTACTTACCGTGATCATTTTATTTAGTTGACTTGCAGTAAGTTTAACGTTTGTTTCTTCTATAACTGGTTCAAGAATTCGTGCATTCTTAATAATTTCATTGTATGTATTGATGAGTTCAATATTTGTTCGGATCTCTGTCTGAGTAAATGCTTGATCTGGATTACCGTTTGTTTGAGTGATTAATAATTGTGTTTCACTTTCATATTTAGGCGTTAACACAAAAAAGCTGACAATTGCAGCAAGAGCCATTGCTATTATTGGAATAATAATAAGTAGTTTAAGCCTACTTTTTAGCGTGAGAAATATGTCTTTTAGACTAATTGTTTCTTTCATTCTTTTTGAAGACCCCCTAAATTAAGTAACTTTCTATAACTAAATTGGATTATATCATAGATTTAAAGGGTACAACGATTAAATTTAGCTTGTGTATCTGTAATTTTTTTCATATACTTATGAAAGTATTGTGCCTTGAAGGTCTAAAGACCTATATAACAACAAAGAAAGGCGATTATAATCTATGAAAAAGGGTTTTAAAATTGCAATTATTATTGTAGGTGTTTTGTTTCTTGCGGGTGTTGGGTTTGCCTATTATGTGTATGATTCCATACGTGATACAGCAAATTCAATTCATGAGCCAATTGACGGGCGGCAGTTACCTACTCGTACAGTTGATATTAATGACTCTGAACCTGTCTCTTTCTTGATTGCAGGAATTGATGCACATGGAGAAGATTTGTCAGGTCGATCGGATACGATGATTCTAGTAACGGTTAATCCTGCTATGAAATCAATGAAAATGTTAAGTATCCCCCGAGATACGCGTACTGAAATAGTTGGCAGAGGAACAACAGAAAAAATAAACCACGCCTATGCTTATGGTGGACCGGCAATGGCTATGGACTCTGTTGAAAATCTATTCAATGTTAATATTGATCATTATGTAACCATTAACATGGAAGGGTTTAAAGAGCTAATTGATGCACTCGGTGGTGTGACAGTTGATAATAACTTTGCTTTTTCATCAGGTGGTTACGATTTTTCAGAGGGTAGGCAGTTCTTAAGTGGTGATGAAGCACTTGCATACACTAGAATGAGAAAAGAAGATCCACAAGGAGACCTTGGACGAGCTGCACGCCAACGTGAGATTGTTGAAGCCGTTTTTAAAGAAGCTGCACAATTCAGTTCTATTACAAAGGCTGGGGACATGCTAAATGTTGTTGGTGGTTCTGTTAAGACTGATATGTCATTAGATGATATGTGGACACTGCAAAACAATTATCGTAATGCGTTAGGTACTGTTGACCAGCTTGAATTTGATTATACTACTCCTACTATTGATGGATTATCTTATGTTGTCTTAAGTGATGAAACGATCGCAGACATTAGTAATGAATTACGTAAACACTTAGAATTGGATTAATGAACATGAAACCCCCTGTAGCCATAACTACAGGGGGTTTGTTGTATTTAAAATTAATACGTTAAGGCTTTGGTACTTTCAATCAGAAACCTCACTACCTCTTCGTTTCTTCCCACATATAATACACTCATCGGTGTAATAACTGTACTTGTGCTTCTTTTGAAATTTACATTTAAACCATGCTTTTAATTTCAATTTTATTACACCCTCTTCTGTTTATTTTTAAAACGTTCATAAAGAATACTTATCTTATTCTACATGAATTGGCATAATCCTTTGTTGAGTCAGGGTGTGAAATTTCTTAAGATCTTGTGATGCCTCGCCCCAATTCTCAAAACGTAAACGCTAACTGTGGGTGAGAGGAATTTGACGATTGATAGAGAAATAGTTTTATATGACTTTTTGAGGAGTGATTTTTGTATGTGTGGGATTCAACTCTAGCTATTTAGTAAGAGATCAGGACTTGCCTAAACAACGCCTGGCTTTGCAACAAAGGATTGAGGATGACTTACTTGCGGATGAACACATTATTGGTGGCTTTTATGGGGGCTCAATTGGAACGGGTTCTACAGACATCTATTCTGATATTGATGTGCGTATTGTTGTGAGTGATGATCAGTATGAACGCTATCGATCGGCTAAACGAGAGCGTGCTAATGGGTGGGGAGATGTGCTCTTTTTTGAGGATTCACCTTGGACTAATTATAGTGTGGCTCACTATGAAACGTTTATAAAGGTAGATTCTTTTTATTATCGGAAGCGGGATCTAGTAGCATCTGTATGGCTTCAAGACAGTAAGATTGTGTTGGATCGAGATGGATTCTTGCATGAGCTCGTTGCAGAGTCGAGGACATTGCGTTATGAGCCAAGTGTGGAAGAAGTCATGGTGTTGCAAACGAAGTTTCTCGCCCATTCTCATGAGGTCTATCGACGCGCGAGACGGGGTGAGTGGAATTATGCTCTCAGCTGCCTGAATCAGTTACGAATGATTGTTGTGACAGCCTGGTATATGGATAAAGGAGAGCAACCAAATACATTAGGCGATTGGGCCAAGTATGAGGGGGAGCGGAGTCTGTTGGATCAGCGGCAGCTTGAGGTGTTGGCTGAGTGGGATGGTTATCGAGACGAAGGTGATGTGATGAGGAAGGTGCGGATGATATACGGTGAGTTTAAGACCGTGCACCGGAGTTTGTGTGAGTGTGTTGGGGTTGATGAGGAGAGTGAGAAAATGGATCGGGTGATGGGGATGGTTTTGTAGTGCTGTTTATACTAACTGTCAGCTTGATTTTAATTAGTGCTTAACTGAAGTAGATACACGTTTCAATTGGAACATAAAGGGTAAAGTGTAAATAAAAAGGACGTGATTCCTTATGGACGATCCGAAAAAGATTAAGGACCCAAAATCTCCATCACAGAAAAAGATGTTCATTGCAAGTACGTTAGGGGTAATAAGCGGGGCTATCATCTACACCTATTTGCTTTAACTTGAAACCAATCTGGTGAGAGCGCCAGATTGGTTTTTTTGTTTTAAGTGAACTTGATCCTGAAAGAAATAAGGAATAAAAATGCCCATTTTCATCACTGCATTGAAGTTTGTGGGGTTATTCAAGAAGAATTGGGTGCTGAGCAAGGACTTCGGTTGTTTTACCAAGCTGGGCGAGGTGTTAGCAAGAGGAATGGTGGTTTTAGTAAGCCTGGAGCGGATTCTATCAAGAACTAGGGTGCGTTACCAAGGTCGGAGCACCTGTTAGCAAGGTTGACCCTCTGTTACCAAGACCCAAGTTCAGGATAACAAGAACTTTCTCCACCGTAGCAAGAGCATTGTTCTCTTAACCAAGACTCCCCTGCCCCCCTCCCTCTCAGACTTAATTCTCGTAAGCTTTAATAGACAAGCTCAAGATAACGATCACAGAAATGGCAAGTGAAATCAGAGGAAATATGATATTCCAAGAGGTGAAATTGATACTAGTCCCAGGATAATAATATAGATCGTACCATATTTCGTAACTCAGATTTAAAAGTAATGTTATGACAGGAGCAATCCACATCTTCTTGAAAAGAACTGACACAAATACCCCTATTCCTATAACCACAAGTGGAACAATAAACAATTGCATTAGAAAAGGATCAATGTTATCAATAATGCTCAATTTATAAGCTCCTTTCATAAAACATGAGTCACCCTTATAATATCCTTATTTATCCATGCATTCAACGAACTATTTATTAAGATTAGGTTATGTTTTCTCGGTTCAATATAATAAGGAATAAAAATGAACAGTGGGTCTATTCAAGAATAATTGGGTACTGAGCAAGAACTTTGGTTTTTTACCAAGCTGAGTAAGGCGTTAGTAAGTGGAATGGTGGTTTTAGTAAGCCTGGAGCGGATTCTATTAAGAAGTAGGGTGCGTTACCAAGGTCGGAGCTCCTGTTAGCAAGATTGACCCTTTGTTACCAAGACCCAAGCGCCTCATAACAAGCACTTTCTCCACCTTAGTATGAGCTTTACCCTCTCTACTAAGAACCCGCTCCCCCTCTCAATCCAACCCAAAAACCCCCTCCGACACTATCAGAGAGGGTTTAAATAAACGTTTAATTAAAAGCGCTTTGCACCGAGGTAGCGTGGTTTCCAATAGCTATTGTCCATGCTTGTGATGGTTACGCCTGAGCTCGATCCTGAGTGGATGAACTGGTTGTTTCCGATGTAGATTCCGTTATGTGATGGGCCTGCTTTGTATGTTTCGAAAAAGACGATGTCTCCGACTTGTAGGGAGGATACGCTTTTTCCAGCACTGTATTGTGATGCTGCGGTTCTTGGAACTGAGATGCCTTGTTGTTTGAAGACATATTGAATGAATCCGCTGCAGTCAAATCCGGATGGTGTGCCACCGCCCCATTTGTACGGAACGCCAATGTGCTTAGATGCCTCGGCTACGATGTTTGTTACGGTTGCACCTGAGTTATTGTTGTTTGAGACTGTTTCGTTTTTTACTTCGGTGTTAGGCTTGTACGTTGAGCCTTGTCCTAGTTTTGCGAATGTTTTTGGTCCAGCAATTCCGTCTGCTGTCAGTCCATTAGCACTTTGGAATTTGCGCACAGCATCGCGTGTGTCATTTCCGTAGTAACCTGTTGGATTCTGGTTGAATACACCAACTGAGCGTAGTTGTGATTGTAGTTCTGTTACAGCTGCGCCTCTGCTTCCTACACGTAGGATGCTTGATGTTGCAGATGGGCTTGTGTTGGTGTTCTTTGTTGTTTGATTTGATGGTGCTGGTGCTTTTGAGCCACCTGTGTTATTTAGTGCAGCGAATGTTTTTGGACCTGCGATTCCGTCTACTTGCAGGCTCTTATTACGTTGGAACGACATCACTGCGTCTTTTGTCGCATTGTCGTATTGTCCGTTTGGTTCTTTATTTAGGAAGCCTGCGGAACGTAATTGAGATTGTAGTTGTTTTACTTGGTTGCCACTTGATCCAACACGTAGAATCCCTGAATAAGAAACGTTCGTGTTTGAAGACGGGGACGTTGAAGTTGCTTTTTGAGACGATGATCCGCCTTTAAGCGCACCGATTGTTTTTGGTCCAGCAATCCCGTCTGCGGATAGACCGTTGGCTTGTTGGAACTTACGAACAGCATCCGTTGTGATGGTTCCGTAGTATCCAGTTGATTTTTCGTATGTAAAGAAACCTTTTGACTTTAATTCATCTTGAAGCTGAGTAACGTCTGAGTGACTCATCCCTTGGCGAAGTGTCTGATCTCCTAGTGCTGCGTCAGCAATGGTTGGAGCGGCAAGTACAATTCCTGTAGCGACAGTTGTTGTTAATACGGCCTTTTTCATCTTAGTTGCTTGGTTCAAAAAAAGAACCTCCTCTAATCTAGTTTATATAGTATGTTTCGGCTGCGTGAGTCTACTGCGTCTAAAGTCCTATTTATTCCCGCATAAAATTATTACAAAATAAGGGATTAAACTCGAATATAAGCTAAATTTTACACGAAATTTGTCTTTCAATCTATCATTGTAACGAAACTGTAATATTACATTTTCAAATGAATGGAGAGCCTTCATGTCGCGGTTTAGAAGATATATGAACACACTAAAAAATCCCCCAGCGAGGGGGTCATGATGCTCGTCTTTATTTATTCTTTATATTTGATATGTCCAGCTAGAGCGTAAAGGGCTAGAGTTGAGGCAAAATGGGAGGAAATATCGTTTGCGTCCTGCTGAGGATACACTTCAACAAAGTCCATTCCAACAAGTCCTCTTGATGCAAACTCATAGACAAGTGTCAGTAATTCATAGCTTGTGAGACCATTTACATCGGCAGGTCCTCCTGGATTAAAGGCCACATCCAAGACATCACTACAAATGGATAAATAGACAAGGTCCACATTGGCACTAGCCATGTCGTATAACTCTCCTGCGAACTCTCGTAAGTCAGTCGCTTCGCGAATTTGGTTCACTGTGACTGTTTTTGCACCAGCCTCTTTTGCATAACGTCCGGTTGCCGGCTTATTACGTGGTCCGTGAATTCCTGTATGAATGAGACTTTCATTCACGACGCCGTCCAGCTCATATAATCTAGCAAACGGTGTGGAGCGGGCATACTTTTCGCCTTCATGGTGAGGCATGTTGTCATAATGCGTATCAAGGTGTAAGATACCAATTTTCTTATCTGGGTAGGCTTCGGTTAAACCTCGCACGATCGGATAGGTAATCCCATGATCGCCACCAAGCGCGATTGGAAAAGCCTTTGTATTCCAGACATCCTTCGCAAAGTTTGCAATGCGGTTCATCGTCTCATCTACGTCGGCCGGAACCACATCCACATCCCCTAGATCTGCTAGCGTTAGATGTTCAAAGACATCAATATGATCAAGCTCTGGTAAGTAACCCGAGTAACGACCCGAGCATAAGCGCATCACCTTAGGACCGAGCTCACATCCCGTATAATCTCCCCAAGTCACAGCGCCTTCCCATGGCACACCATAAATCAGCACATCCGCCTCATCATAGGAATCGGTTGTTCCATTAATTGCTCCGAGAAAGGGCGGGGTATTTCCGTACAGCATTGAATTGTTGGTAGACATCCACTCATCCTTTCCTAAAAACTCTTTGCTCCTTACCCGTTCTACCTATTATTTAAACGTTTGTTTAATAAAAAAATGGTACGGAAACATTTAGTCCGCACCATTTCGTCTTTAATTAAAGTTTTGTAGGAATGCTTGACACCTATGTGCTTTTGTTAGGGCATGGAGGAATTGCGAGTGGGATATTTCAAGGAATATCTTTGTTCGGTCACGGAAGATCACTTGAGTTCCGTCCTTTCCCTCTTGCACATTCCCATCGCTTGATACGATATGCCTTGGGAAAAACCACTGGCACTTAGGATTAGAAGGCGAATGCGTAGGTGCGGCGATGATGGCTTGGCTTTCACTGATTAGAATAGGAGGCTTAGATTTTATCCCTAAGCTTGCTACGCTAAATTTGGAGCGCCCATCATAGCTTGAGCCATTTGATAGACATGCTGTTTCAATAAGCTGAAGAGGCGTCTGTTTGACGTAGTATGTTCGATTCGGCTCCATGATCTTTGTAGAGTATTCAATATCGTGATTAGGTTTGATCAATAATGTTTGTGGACCAATTCCATAATCATCAGAGTAATGAATGATAGATTGATTATTTGCTTCGGTCATTTTTAAATTTCCTCCTCGTACTTTTTTGAATTCATGCGTTTTTGATTATTTTGAGCTGCATTTGATCGCATTCTTCTGTAATTTCTGAGGTAGTTTACTTAAAACGTACGAAATAATCTTCTTGTTTCCCCTTTTTGCCCACATGCGTAAAACCCAAAACTCTCTTAATCTGAATTTACCGCGGAATCCATAGAAAGCGCGCTTTCAGTTAGGTCTATAAAATGAATGCTACGTTTGAACATGTATTAGCCCAATATACACCACTTATTAAGAGTCAGATTAAAAGACTAAGCCTCATGCAACATTACGATGAAGCCTATCAAGTTGCCATGATTGCCCTGTGGGATGCATACCGCCGCTTCACACCTGAGAAAGGCGAGTTTGCAGCGTTTGCCCAGCTGCGGGTTCGCGGTGATCTCATTTCATACGTACGTAAAGAGATTCGCAATACAGAACGGTTTGTTCTGACAGATGAATCAACAGAACATCTGCTAGAGAATCTTTCTGTAGAAGATGAATACGAGAGCACCGGTTCTCACTTCACTCCTTTCTTAAACCAATTATCACCACGCGAATTGCTGTATGTGGAACAGGTGCTTATTCAAGGAAAAAGCATCAAATCCTTGGCTGCTCGGCACCAGGTCACGGTGAACACTGTCGCTAGCTGGAGCAAAAGCGCGCGTCGTAAATTACGAGAAATGGGTAAGGTTCTCGGAGATCCACGAAAAACGAAAGATTAACTTTCATTTTGTAATTCAGTTAAAATTATACTGATCTGTTCGATATCGTGCAATCTATTTTATCGAAATATTCTGCCAAATTATCTAACAATAGAAATCATGGATGGTATATCCCACCCCATGAATGGTCTGAATAAAGCTAGGGGCTCCTTCTTTTGGAGGGAGTTTCTTTCGAATATTACTAATGTGAACCATCACTGTCCCGGAATCATAGGGCTTATCGTCTCCCCATACATGGTAAAAAAGCTGGTCTGAGCTAAAGACGGTGTTTGGCCTGTACGCAAGGAATGTAAGGAGTTTAAACTCTTGGGCTGACAGATCAATCGGCTTGTGATGATGCTGGACTTTCTGTGAAATCAGATCAATGAAAAGACTATCAAGTTGGAGTTCACACTGCTTGTGATCTCGCATTCTTCGGTAATGATTTAAATGTGCTTTAATCCGTAAGAGTAGCTCCACGTAAGGGATTGGTGCGCTAATAAAGTCATTCGCACCTGCTTCGACTGCTTTTTGCATCGTGCACGACTCTCCAAGAGTCATGATGATGGGAATTAACGTCTGTTTGCGAAGCAGTGTACATAACTCTAGAGGCTCCCCGTCCAGTATCCTCTCTCCGATTATGATTAGCTTTGGTTCCAGCATCTCCATCACTTTTTCAAGCGCTAGGTCACTTCGTTGCCTGATAAGAATAAACTGTTCGGCTTTTGCATCCTGGTCCAACTTGTCGTACAGATCATCACTGTCATCTATTAAAAGAATTTGCTCCCTTGCCATCTTTCTCTTCCCTCGCTTCTATTTTTTTATAGTATACCTGGTAGTGATGGATTTTCATAGTAATAACAGGGACTTTTGTCACAAAATAGTTGCCTAATATCATAGGAAAAAGACCCCTGTATATACAACAGGGGTCTTCTGCCATCTATTCGTCTGATTGCTCGTCCGATTCGACCGAGCTACCTTCCATTCGTTCATCATCATTATCCATTAACTGTTCATCCGACGATTCCGTTTGAAACTCCTCTTCATCCTCAGCCGATTCTGGCTCATCAAAGGTTGCCGGATCCTCAATGCTATCGCGGTCATTACTATTGGTTGATGGAGTATCCTGTCCATCATCATCTCCACATGCGCCGAGAACAGCTACAGAAACAAGGGCTGCGGCTAGAATGCCTGTTGACTTCTTCATACGTTGACCTCCCGCAGTGCGTAGTTGTTTTTGATCAGGTTATATCTTACCAACGCCTGCGCCAGTCGTCTATTAAACAAGTCACACTTATACATTCTTTTGCAGGGTCACACGGTCTCACACATTGCACACATCCAACGAATCACGGCTTAACTAAGTGTCAATTAACTGTTTTGTTGCAGGGCAAACGTCATGTCTGCTTCTACTGCTACTTCCCCGTTTACCGTCGCGACACCATGCGCTTTAGCTACAGGGCCTTTTAAACGAGTGATCTCTACTTCCAGACGAAGCTGGTCGCCCGGTTTTACCTGACGTTTGAAGCGACACTTTTCAATGCCTCCAAACAATCCAATTTTCCCTTTGTTCTCTTCCTTTGTCAGAATCGATACCGCTCCTGTTTGTGCAAGTGCCTCTAGAATTAGCACACCTGGCATCACAGGATAGTCCGGGAAATGCCCATTGAAAAACTCTTCATTCGCTGTTACATTTTTGATCGCAACGGCACGTTTGCCCTCTTCTACCTCATCTACACGGTCAATCAATAAAAACGGATAGCGGTGTGGAATGATCTCTTTAATTTGTTCAATCGTTAACATCATCAACATCCTCTCATACTTGTTATCACAGGAAATTATATCACATTCAGGTTCCAAGCGTTTTTACATGAAAAGAATGGCAGATTCAAGTACGATAACCCTATCAACTAAAAAGGGAGCGATGACATTGGCTAGTTTTCACGGACACTTTGTACCAGAATCACTTGGCATGCAAACCGGACTACAGATTATTCTTCCCGAACACACGCAAACCACACAACCTAGAAGGACTCTCTACCTTTTACACGGACGAGGCGATAACGAAACCAACTGGGTCAGACGCACCGCAATCGAACGATACGCCGATACATTTGGCATCGCTGTCATTATGCCAAACGCTGACACCAGCTTCTACACAGACATGGCCTACGGCAAAAACTACTGGACCTACATCTCAGAAGAACTCCCCCACATTGTGAATACCCACTTTAAAATTGAAACCAGTCCCGAGCACACCTACGTCGCCGGCCTCTCCATGGGCGGATACGGCGCATTCAAGCTCGCCCTAAATCACCCAGACCGCTTCCGAGCAGCCGCAAGCTTCTCAGGAGCACTTGACGTTCGAGGCTTAATGAGCGCCGTACCAGAAGACCAGCAAGACGAACGCGAACGAAGCCTTACCAGCATCTTCGGCCATAATCCAGACCTTGAAGCCATCGGTGCCGACCTCTTTTCATTAGTCACTAAGCACCAGCAAGCAGGACGTGCGCTGCCTGAGCTCTATCAATACTGCGGCACCGACGACTTTCTGTATGAGATGAATAGTAGGTTCCGCGATCATCTAAAGAATCAAGGGGTCGATGCGTATTACGAAGAGGAAAAAGCAGATCATACGTGGGATTACTGGGATTATTGTATTGAATCGTTTTTGGGGAAGATTTGTAAGTAAGGAGACAACGCTTAGGCGTTGTTTTTTTGTGGGTTGGGGTAGGAGTTCTTGGTTGTGGTGGATTGGAGCTTGGTGATGGGCTGAGAGTTCTTGGTGTTTGGTTGATCGTTCTTGGTATAGAGGGTGTGGGCTTGGTGTTTCTGTTTTGGGCTTGGTAATGCGTGTGGGGTCTTGGTATTGGTGTTATTGATCTTGGTTGAGACTTAGATTTCAATGCACTTAGAAAAATGAACATTTTTCATCCTCATTTGGTGGTGGTTCTTGGTTGTAGAGGCGCGGAGCTTGGTAATTCTGTGAGAGTTCTTGGTTTTTGGTTCATCCTCCTTGGTATAGAAGGTGCGTTCTTGGTATTTCTGTTTTGGGCTTGGTATTAGGGGTCTTTTCTTAGTGGAATTGGCTGGGGGCTTAGTGATTTGGCGCTTTCTCTTGGTGTTGGGTTCATCGCTCTTGGTAACGCATGTAGGATCTTGGTATTGGTGTTGTTGATCTTGGTTGAGGCTTAGATTTCAATGCACTTAGAAAAATGAACATTTTTCACCCTAGTTCGGTTGTGGTGGGTGAGAGCTTGGTTACGATTTGAATGTTCTTGGTGTTTGGTTCTCCCTTCTTGGTATAGAGGGTGCGGTCTTGGTATTTCTGTTTTATGTCTTTGTAGGTGTTACACTCCAACCATCAGCTTGGTCCATTTGTAGAGTTGTTTAAACTCTATCTCATATCTTCCAATTTCAAATGAAACTTCTATCCCTTTGAATTAATAGGCTTAGTCTTGTCAGCGAGTTTTTCTAAAACAAATTAATCTTCCATTAATGATAGTTCATGCAATTTTTTAGACGACAGAATGATACCTCCAGCTGCTCTTGTTATTCTGTAGAACGTTCAAGACTCGTCGATCCTTAATATTAAATGTTCTACCTTAAAAATCGATAAAAAGAATGTTGCATTATACTTATCATTTTATTCTTTATGACTTTTTTATAAGTGATAAAACAATTCATACAATAAAAAAGTAGCTACGTTTTTCTTCATAGCTACTTTTTTTAGATTAAAGTTTTACAAGAATTAAATGATCTATATAAGTTAACTTATACCTAACCCTGCACTTGCATATCCTGCAACAGCATTAACTAAGCTAACCCCCGCAGCCGTTGCTGAGAAAACAATTAAAAGACGGTCTCCTGCAGTTACTGGAATGGAGAGTCCTGTTGCGTTACCAGTAGAAATAGTTCCAATAGACACTAATCCTGTTAATGGTGGTGTCAGCGTAACAGATGCTCCAGGTATTGCTGTTAGGATGTTTGTAGCTGCCGGTCCTGGTGAACGGAAAACTTGCGCTGTGATCGTTACTGTAGTACCAATTAATGCTAGTGCAGCAGTGGTACTGAATAAAGCCGATAATGAAGTGATTACTCCATCCCTAGGTACGATAAATGCAAAGTTTAGTAAGGTACCTGCAGCTCCAGTTAAATCTAGAGTGTTGCCTCCTAATAAACTTAATCCTGTTACAGAGTTACCAAACCCAACAAGACTTGTAGTACCAGCTAATCCCCCAAGAACTGTAGTTAAGGCAGTTGGAAGACCAGATGCAAACGGAATTATCGCTCCGTTTCCAGCTATTCCTGTGGCTCCCGTTGGTCCTGTGACTCCCGTGGCTCCTGTTGGTCCCGTTGGTCCTGTTGGTCCTGCGACTCCTGTCCCTGCTGCTCCCGTTGGTCCCGTTGGTCCTGTTGGTCCTGTTGGTCCCGTTGGTCCCGTTGGCCCTGTTGGTCCTGTTGGTCCCGTTGGCCCTGGAGGTCCACTCGGGACAAATAATTGAGTGGAAGAAATCAGTGCAACATCATCAATGACAATGTCAGATCCACCAACAACAGGGGTAATAGTGAAAGTAATGGTTGCTGAGGCTGCTCCCACTGGTGCGATAGGAGTGGTTTCATACACAGTTAACCATGTTTCGTTTTCAACAACTGGTAAACCAGACGTTTCAATGACCACCGAAGTAGTCGCCCCTACAGCATTAAAGAGTGCATCGAAAAATTGGACTGTTAAAACCACCTGTGGAGATGGAAGTCCAGTTGTTCTCGCCAGTGAGGCCAATACCTCAAAGCTCTCACCTGGTTCTATCGCAACATTTTGAGAAAGACTGGCACCTGTAGCACTAGAAAGTTGAACCGCATAGAGACCTGTATGACTAAATGACGTAGTAAGAAAACCATTTGTAACAACCCATGGAACCAATGTTCCCGTTTCAAAACCACTGTTTAAAAGACGGTTTATTAACATCTTTACCTCCTCAGTTACTCCAATAATTTTAGAGCTTTGATATCTTATGGGAAAGATAGACGTTGGAAACTCGATATGCCTAACTGCATGTATAATTCAGCATATAGATGGATAGTAAATAACTTAGTAAGACATGTATCAAAAATACTTGTAATAGCTATTAGGGGTTGCCCCTCAACATCATCTTTTTAGAATAGACATCACTTGTAAACAAAGAGTTTACAGGAGTAAATAGGTCAACGGCTGCCAGGATGATTTTAATCAGTCACTGTTGCGGTTTATGTAAGTGCCAAGAACTTATGCTGTGTGATTTTTCTTCCAACTTTAATTGGGTGAACTAGAAGATACCCTAAAGAAGAAGTAACTTAGGGCTCGAGACTTATAAAAATTGTATCTCTTATTCATACTACTAAATGGCATTCAATAGATTTCAATAGTTGATATCAACTTCACATCATTAATTAATAAGTCCGATTTAGAGAGCCTTTTACCTGCTATTTCAAATTCTATAATGAGAGAAACTGCGTTAAAATTTGCACAATGAATGTATTCTTCAAAAATTACACACTTACTGGATGTAGCAAACTGGTCCGAAGAGATTTCAATTAAAGTTACTGTATATATTGTGCTTCCTTGGATGTCTCTATATCCAACGTTAACTCTTATTGACGGAAGAGGTCCGTAACTATTTGAAGATAAAGAGAAGATTAATTTATATTTATTAAAAGAGAGAACTGGAACGATTTGATAAATGGTCGACCCTATTTCAGAAGGTAATACAGCACAATAGTTTCCATGAATTTCAGTTATTTTTGCACGATCACTTATCCATGGAAATAAAATTCCTCTTTTAAAATTACCATTAGTAATAAAATTCATTTACATATAATGTGATCCTTCCTAAAGAATTTAAATTTGTATTTCCTTTACTAATATATTCTTTAGAAAACATTTGTGTCTTAGATCTAATTTCTTTTAAGAAAACGACAATCACTGTAACTTAAATGGCTTACGGTGAATAAAATAATGTTAGTACGTTCTTACATCAATTTTTCTTTGGTGTATGGCTTCTCCTCTACATTTCCCCTTAATAGGAGCATTAAGGGGAATTTGTTTAATAAAAAACTTCTTACAAGAAGAAGGGTTCTAAATATTGTTATGTAGAATGATATTTTATACTCAGTACAACAAAATAAAAGCCAAAAGTGAGGGAATATTAATTGATTTCCGCTCCCTCGATCAAATTGGTGAATAAAGCCGACTGAAGGAGGTTATGCTCTCATTGTACGTTCTAAATGAAGTCGCAGATTAATTTCGGTCTTTTTCGAAGATGCCCATTTTCCTCTTTTAAGTCACAAGAACGCTTTTAGAGATCTCGCTTATTCTTGTCCTCAGGCATTCCCCATTCCGACAAACGTTGTACCTTAAACCTTCTTCTTATCTCTCCACCCAGTTGTGGAGCATCTGTTCAGTCATATCTAATTTTCTAACTACTTAAGCTACCCGTTTTCCAGCACCTTCTCACCATTTCAACTGTTTGAATCTTGAACTCTACCTCGTATGTTATTTCATTCATAGACACTCCTAGTAAATTGTTATGTGCATTATACTGAATTAATCCAAATTTACCGCGGCCTTTTTTTTGACTAGCATCACTTTTACTAGTGGAGGTTGCGGGCTTGTTGATTTGGTGCTTTCTCTTGGTGTTTGGCCATTACTCTTGTAAAGAGGGTGGTGGCTTGGTATTTGTGCTGTTGTTCTTGGTTGAGACTTGAGGTCAAATGTACATCGAAAAATGAACATTTTTCATCCTTATTTGACTTTGGTTCTTGGTTGTGGCTACTTTGAGCTTGGTTTTGCTCTGAGAGTTCTTGATGTTTGGCTCGATGTTCTTAGTATAGAGGATACGTTATTGGTGTTTCAGTTTTGGGCTTGGTATCAGGGGTCTTTTCTTGGTGGAGTTGGCTGGGGGCTTGGTGATTTGGTGCTTTCTCTTGGTATTGGGTTCATCGCTCTTGGTAACGCATGTGGGTTCTTGGTATTGATGTTGTTGTTCTTGGTTGAGACTTAGATTTCAATGCACTTAGAAAAATGAACATTTTTCACCCTTATTTGGTGGTGGTTCTTGGTTGTAGAGGCGCGGAGCTTGGTAATTCTGTGAGAGTTCTTGGTTTTTGGTTCATCCTCCTTGGTATAGAAGGTGCGTTCTTGGTATTTCTGTTTTGGGCTTGGTATCAGGGGTCTTTTCTTGGTGGAGTTGACTGGGGACTTGGTGATTTGGTGCTTTCTCTTGGTGTTTGATTGATCATTCTTGGTAACGCATGTGGGATCTTGGTATTGATGCTATTTTTCTTGGTTATTGATGTGTTTGTTCTTATCTTGGTATCCCGTTCAGTGTCCCATCTCCCTCACTCACCCCATATTCGTAAAAAAAGGTTTTTTATTCCTTATTTTCTTTAATCCCTTCCCACACCTGCATCTCCCCCTCTTCGCTATCGCCTATTTTCAATTTTTTCTCCAAATACTGGTTGCACATTTTTATATCATGGTGTACTATGCAAGTAATACACCAGAACAGAATAGGGAGTGGAGAAAATGGGAGATCAATTAGCTCGGCCTTTGGTTGTCGAGAATGTAAGTAAAAGTTTAGGTGGAAAGAAGATCATTAAGAACATGTCTTTTTCTGTGGAAGCCGGAAAAATTTACGGATTTCTTGGACCAAACGGCTCGGGGAAAACAACAACGATTCGTATGATCGTCAGCTTAATTAGTATGGATGAGGGCGATGTGAAGATTGGTGGCCACAGCATCCGTACAGAACGGGAGCAGGCTCTCTCCAAAATTGGTGCAATTGTTGAGAACCCGGATCTGTATGAGTATATGTCCGGTCGCAAAAACCTCATGCATTTCGCACGGATGTCCAAACAGAAGATTTCTCCTGAACGTATTCAAGAAGTGATTAACATGGTTGAGCTTGATCATGCGATTGATAAAAAGGTCAAAACGTACTCTTTGGGGATGAAGCAGCGTCTGGGGATTGCGCTCTCCATTTTACATGAGCCTAGTATTTTAATCTTAGATGAACCGACAAACGGACTCGATCCAAAGGGTATTCGTGAATTGCGTTCGTATCTGAAGGATCTTGCACGTAATGCGGGTGTTGCGATTCTTGTATCGTCCCACCTGTTATCAGAGATTGAATTAATGTGTGACCGCGCCATCGTCATCAAGGCTGGCCAGGTCATTAACGAACTGGCTGTGAGTGACCAAGAGCAAGGGGCTCATCAGGAAGTGGCGGCTGTATTTGAAGTCACTCAACCGAAAAAAGCGGAAGAAATCTTGGCTCAATACGGAACCGTGCGTAAAGAGGAGAAGAATTTAGTGCTCGAGGCAACCACAGTTGAGCAAGTTCCTTCTATAGTAATGGCCCTCGTCAAGAATGAGGTTGGTATTTATCATGTGTCCTACAAGAAATCACTCGAAGATACGTATCATTCGTTAACAGAAAAGGAAGTGATGTAGATGTTTCTTTCATTAATGCAGAATGAGTGGACGAAGGCATATTATCGAAATAAGTTTTTGATCTTTGGAATTGTGATGCTTTTCTTAATTGCAGCAGGTGCTGGTCTTTCTTACTTTGTTACGAACTACGATTTTGGGGGAGAAACACTCCCGTCATTATCGGCTCTAGAATTTGCCATTGGTTCACTAGACAGTCTAGCCATGATTGTTCTAGTTTTCTCTACAATCGTATTAATCTCAAGTGTTACTAGTGAGTATAAGAGTGGTACAATGAAGCAGTTGTTAATCCGCCCGATTAGTCGTACCAACATCTTGCTGTCAAAATGGATTACTACTTTTTTAATTAGTATTTTCTTTCTAATAATATTAGCTACTGTAAGCTACCTTATTGGAAGCATAATTTATGAGAATGAAACATCGTTTATAAATGCCATTTCTACTTTAGGCTTGTGGATCCTATACAATATACCAACTTTTTTCTTCTATCTAACATTCGGTCTTTGTATCGCTGTTGCGACTAGAAACTCTGCATTATCCATTTCATCTGTTATTGTTTTATACTTTATCGGAACCACTATTACTCTTTTCCTTCTACGTTTTGATTGGGTAAGATACTTAATTACAGCGAACCTTACACTTCAGGAGTATAGTTCAAATGACTATTTGAATTTTGGAGGAGAACCTATCATGGGTGGAATGAGTCTTGGTTTTTCCCTAGCAGTGATCGCGGTTTACTCCATCATCCTGTTGGTAATCGCTCATCTTGTCTTTAAAAAGAAAGACGTTTTATCATAAAAACAGCTTAGTTAAACAGAAAGGGGTGATCTCTAGGTGACGATTGAGTTTGACCCGTCAAAGCCGATCTATCGGCAAATAGCGGATTACTATTATCAGAAAATCAGTAATGGCGAACTCCGCCCTGGGGATAAACTTCCCTCAGTCAGAGAAACGGCCCAGTCCTTACGTGTGAATCCAAATACCGCTTCACGGTCCTATCTTGAAATGGATCGTGAGGGGGTTACTTTTACGAGAAGAGGCCAGGGAACTTTTGTAACAGAGGACGAAGAGGTGGTAAGAGAATTGAGAGTACAATTGGCACAGTCTCACATTCAAGAAATGATTGATTACCTATATAAGCTCGGGTTTTCCAATAACCAAATTAAAGATCAGCTTCATTCGTTACTTGAGACGCAGGAGGACGAACCAGATGCAGAAAATTGAAATCACTCAACTATCCAAGTCATACGGGCGAAAAGAAGTACTCCGAGATTTGAATATAACGCTTGCGGGCAACCGCATCTATGGCATCATTGGAGAAAACGGAACAGGAAAATCAACGCTCCTTCGCATGATTAGCGGACTGGCGCGCCCCTCAAAAGGAAGCATCTCTGTTAATGGCCATACCACCGCAGAAGGTCGGCGGAGCCAGGTTGCTTATCTATCCGACCAAGAGATGCTGGACGGCTTCTCAACACTTGAGTACCAAATTCAATTTCACGAAAAAATGATTCCTAACTTCCAAGTAAATCGCGTGTATGAAATGTTAGATATGATTAAGCTGCCGGTCGATGGGAAAATTAAAAATCTATCCAAAGGTCACCGCAACCTATTTAATCTTGTGTTGACGCTCGCGAACCCAGCACCCGTTCTTATCATGGATGAACCACTCTCCGGAATTGATACGAATAAGAAAGAAGATCTCTTGCATTTGCTTTCTTCCTTTACATTGGATGAGGAACGACTGATCCTGTTCGCCACGCATGAATACGATGAAATTGAATTTTTGATTGATGGACTAGTCGTAATCAAAGGCTCTAGCATCGCGTATTTCACAGAGGATCTTGAAGAAATGCGGATAGAGCAAGGTAAAACGGTTCAAGAAATCTTTAAGGAGGTGAGCAAATGACCTCGTTTCTTACACTATTAAAACGTGATCTAAGATTGCAAGTGCCGATGATGTTGATTTATTCTGCGGTGTTGGTGTTGATTGCGATTTTAGTGACAGGATTTGCGATGAAATATGATGAAAGTCTGTTCGGGTTAATCGTCTTTTTCTATCTAGTTCAATTTCTTTTTTTAGGAATCGCCTTGCCGATTAATGCAATTTGGAAAGAATGGCGTATGAAAACAGTCGCTCATTGGTTAATGCTTCCGGCTTCTGTTCATAAGAAGATTTGGAGTAAAACTTTGTCTGTTGTCATATGGACAGTTTATATCGTAGTGTTTGTTATTGTACTTTGGGCCATAACGGGATTAGTTGGTCAGACACCTATACACGCAGGGTCATTTGACCTATTAAAATTTGTTTTAACTAGTGGTCTATTGATTCTTATCCCTGTCGCAATTATTTATCAAATTTTTGTAACGTTCCCTTACTTTTTTGGTGTGATTATGTTTAAAGGGGAGGGTGGTTGGAAAGGATCTATTTTTGCGGTGTTCACTATCTTTTTCTTCATTTTTCTGTACCCTTTAATTTATGCGTATAACCCTCTTAACTTACTTGAGCTGGGCCCTATCTACTTAGATGCTAACTTCACGCAGGGTGAGTTCTCTTTTAGTGATAGTGACTTTTCATTCACCACAACAGGGAATCCTGACGAAGCCATTTATTATGTAAGTAATTTAATTTTTGATTTACTGTTATATTCATCGTTTTACTTCCTTTCCTGGTGGTATCTCGCTAGAAAAGTAGAGATTTAATCGTTGAGGCTGTCCAGGTGGGCAGTCTTTTTTGAGGTTTAGTTGGGCGGGGAGTAGATTTGTTGGTTCATTGTTGATTCCTTCTCCTCTTTGTTGATTTTCTGCTCTCATTGTTTATCCCGCTTGCTCTTTGTTGATCCTTCCCTCTCATTGTTGATTTAGCACCTTCTCCGTCGATTCCGCCGCTCCGCCCCTCCCACAAATCGAGTAGGAGGATAATCATTAATTGATTATCCGACCTCTCACACCACCGTACGTACGGTTCCGTATACGGCGGTTCAATATCTTGCGTACGCA